>WFZY01000123.1 GCA_015489265.1 Flavobacteriaceae bacterium
ACATTAAAATTAACAGAGAACTTTATTTTTTATTAATTTATTAAATAATTTTGTTAATGAATAAAAAATTATTTCTATTTTCGTTTTAATATTCATAAACCTAAAATTATGGGAGATTTTAATGTAAAATTGGCAACAACCAAAGCAGAAATTAAGAAGTTTACCAAAAACCTTCTTAAAGATGTACAAGCATTTGAGCTAATGCTTAAAGATGATTGGTTTGAAAAAGGTATTTCAAAAATTGGGGCGGAACAAGAATTTTGTTTGATTGATAAAAATTTTAAACCACTTCCTCTCAACCTTGAAGTTTTAGAAAAAGCCAAAATGGATAATCTCAGTCCCGAGTTGGCAAAATTTAATTTGGAAACCAATGCAAGTCCGCAAGATTTTAACGCGTCTGCGCTATCAAAAATGGAAAAAGAAATCAATGAAGATCTACATAAAGTTGAAAAAGTAGCTAAAGAGTTCAATGCTGACATTATTATGACCGGTATTTTGCCTACGGTTCGAAAATTTGATATTGAACGGGGTAATATTACGCCTATCGATCGCTATTTTGCTTTGATGGATGCTTTGCGTGATATGCGTGGCGAAGAGTTTTTGATTAATATCCATGGTATAGACGAACTTAATATCAAACTCAATAGCGGTATGATTGAAGCGGCAAATACCGGATTTCAAGTACATTTACAGGTTGATTCACAAGATTTTGCCAAGAAATATAATATTGCTCAAGCCATAGCCGGACCGGTTTTGGCAAGTGCGGTAAACTCACCCTTGCTATTTGGAAAACGCTTATGGCATGAAACCCGTATTGCTTTATTTCAACAAGCTATTGATACCCGTGTAAGTGATGAACATTTACGCGACCGGCATCCACGTGTTACCTTTGGCACCGACTGGATCAGAAATGATATTACTGATATTTTTAAAGAAGATATTTTACGTTATCGTGTTTTACTTGGTGCCGATTTTGAAGAAGATAGTTTAAAAATGGTTCAGAAAGGTATCACGCCAAAACTCAAAGCTTTGACAGTTCATAACTCAACTATTTACAGATGGAACCGTCCGGTTTACGGAATATCAAGTAACGGTAAGCCGCACTTACGAATAGAAGCCCGTATGTTTCCGGCAGGTCCCAGTGTTTTGGACGAAATGGCAAATGCCGCTTTTTGGCTCGGTTTGATGGAGGGCTATGCCGACCAACTGGATGATATTACCAAATTTATAACTTTTGATCAAGCCAAAGCCAATTTCTATGCTGCCGCCCGAGGTGGTTTGAGTAAACAATATAGTTGGTTTAACGGTAAAAAATATTATGCTAAAGACCTGATTTTAAACGAAATGCTTCCGGTAGCCGAACATGGTTTAAAATTGCATAAAATTAAACAAAGTGATATTGACAAATATCTTAATATCATCAGAGAACGAGTTGAAAAGGAACTAACAGGCAGTAATTGGATGTTGCAGACATATAACCGCTTTAAAGATAAGGCATCTAAGGAAGAAATATTGAGTACTATTACCATGCATTCGGTCAAAAACCAGAAACAAGGTCTACCAGTACATCAATGGGCAATTCCCGAATTGAAAGATTTGCCGCATTGGCATCCTGCAAAATTGTTAGTTGAAGAAGTGATGAAAACAGATGTTTTATCGGCACAGCCCGATGATATTGTCGAATTTGTCGCCGATATGATGGATTGGGCAAAACTTCGCTATGTGCCTATAGAAGATGATAAAGGAAAATTTGTAGGTTTGGTAACCGCTCGCGCTTTGCTTAAAACTTTAAGACAACAATCAACCGGTAAGAAACTAAAAGATTTAAAAGTTAAAGACATTATGCTTAAAAATCCTTTAAGTATTCAACCGCACCAAAAACTGTCAGATGCCATTACAATTATGGATAAACATAAAATCGGTAGTTTGCCCGTGGTACAAAACCATAAATTAATCGGTATGCTGACAGAAACTGAATTTTTCCATTTGAGCCGGCGTTTGTTTGAACGTTTTAATGATTAATACCAAAAACAACTACATATTAGTCCAATAAATCATTTCTTTTTATCTGTATTTCCGTTAAAAATACTCGTTACAGCTACAACTGTGTTTTTGCCTTGATACAGAAAAAAATATTCCAATTTATTTTGGACTAAAATACAATTCCTTTTGGTATAATTTAAATGAATTTTTAGGTTTTCCATAGAACGTCCCGTATTTTATCGAGTATTAAATAAGCCGGCTTATTTTGCCGGCGTTTTAACCCACATTATTCATATAAAAACGCAGTGAATTATATGAATCAGTGATGGACAATGGAGTGGAAATCGGATAGCCCTCCCGACAAAAGTCGGGACAGACAGAAATACCCCAAATTTGTTGGTATTATTTAGTTACATAAAATTCTATGAATTTTTCGGGTTAAGGTATCAAAAACAGGTCGGTGCTACAGGTTTTATTAAATCTTTACAACACGTAGTGAAGCGATTCAATAAACCAAAATTCCATAATCTTATTTTTCCGTATATTTGTAAATTATATATGACGCAATTAAGACTCATAATAATTAATGTTGTAGAAAAATAACTTATGAAAATAGATACTTGCGATTTAGCAATTCAAGATAATATTCCGGGCTGTCAAAAAACAGGCACTTGCGACATGAAAGGTTGCCACAAACTGACCGTTTTTGATTGGTTGGTTGATGTGCCTTTACCTGCCGGTGAAAAACCGTTTCCGTATGTGGAAGTGCGCTTTAAAAATTCACGTAAAGAATTCTTTTCGACCAATGATTTAGAACTCTATGTCGGCGATACCGTTGCTGTAGAAGCTAAATCGGGACACGATATAGGTGTGGTTTCCGCTACCGGTGAAATGGTACGTTTGCAAATGAAAAAGAAAAAGGTAAATCCGGATAGCGACCTTATTTTTAAAGTTTATCGCAAAGCCAGTCAACGTGATATTGACAAATGGCAACAATTGCGATTAAGGGAAGAAGAAGTCAAGCATAAAGCCCGTGAATATGTGATTAAACACGGTTTGCAGATGAAAATATCCGATGTTGAATACCAAGGCGACGGCACCAAAGTAACCTTTTATTATACGGCTGACGGACGGGTCGATTTTAGAAGTTTGATTAAAGATTTGGCACGCGAATTTTCGACCCGTATCGAAATGCGGCAAATCGGTTTTCGTCAAGAAGCTGCCCGTTTAGGCGGCATTGGGTCATGCGGTCGTGAGCTTTGTTGTTCATCGTGGATGACAGATTTTAGAAGTGTCAGTACTTCGGCAGCCAAATACCAGCAATTGTCACTCAATCCGCAAAAATTAGCCGGTCAATGCGGCAAACTCAAATGCTGTTTGAATTTTGAGCTCGATGCTTATGTCGACGCACTTGCCGATTTTCCGGCACATAACCTGCAATTGGAAACCGAAAAAGGTAACGCCAAATGGATTAAATCGGATATTTTTAAAGGACATTTATGGTATGCTTATACAGACCATCAAGAAAACAGTAACACTTGGCATAAACTGACTTTGGAACAAGTCAATGAAATCATAGACTACAACAAACAAGGTCAAAAACCCGCCGGCTTGGAAGAATATGCTGCCGAATTGTCCCTGCAAGAAATCAAACCGGTTGAAAATTTTGAAAATGTAGTCGGACAAGACAATATCAATCGTTTTGATGACGTTAAACGCAAACGCCGTAAGAAAAAACGTAGAAAACCGGCACAAAACAGACAAAATCAAACAAAAAACCAACCGAAACAACAGCCGCAAAATTCCAATAAAACACAACAAAACAATAAAAACAGACGTAACAAAAATAAACGCCGCAAACCTAATAATGGTAACCAAAATAAACATGAGAAATAAATTTTTTGTCATTTTATCAATCTTGATTTTTAGTTTGACGGCTTGTCAAAATAATGTGGTTTATAAACAAACCAAAGATATCAATCAAGCGGTTTGGCATCGTGACAGTATTGTCAATTTGCAATTTAAACCGCAAGATACCGTTCAAGCTTATAACCTGTTTTTCTTGATTAGAAATGACAACCGGTATCCGTATGCCAATATTTTTTTGATTGCCAAAATGGAAAACCGACATCAAAAAATCATTGACACATTGGAATATGCTATGGCTGATGAAAAAGGTAATTGGTTGGGAACAGGCATTTGGGATCTTAAAGAAAGCAAGTTAGTTTACAAAAAAAATTATAGATTTAAAGACACCTTACCGGTTACAATCAGTGTAGGGCATGCCGTGAGAAAAACCGGACAAATATTGGGCGATGAAACGTTGCCCGGCATTAAAACTGTTGGTATAATTATTGAGAAAGCACAGCAATAGTAGAAAGTAAAAAGATTTCTCACTAAGTTCGAAATGACAATAACGAGTCATTACGACAAAGGAATCTCAAATAACCCACGATTCCGATCCCGACAGATGTTAGGGGATGGCACGTAAATAACCGACTAATCAAATAGAATATGGCAAAAAAAACAACACCAAATTACAAAAAATATATCAAATGGTTTTGGATGAGCTTTTTGGGCGGGCTTTTATTTATTGCATTGATTTTATTTCTTGCCGCCAAAG
>WFZY01000124.1 GCA_015489265.1 Flavobacteriaceae bacterium
AAGCCGTCAAAAAAGTGGTGAAAACCGGACCCGATTACAAAGGCAAAGTTGTCATTGAATCAGGTTTAAAAGAAGGCGATATGGTTGCCGGCGAAGCCGCCCGCGGATTGAGTGAAGGCGATTTAGTGAAAGTGGAAAATAATTAATAGTGGAAAGTGGAAAGTGCCAAGTGCAAAGTGTGGATTGGATAAAAAGAAACGCTTGTCATTTTGATAGAGCGACGAAAGAACACCATTGTCATTTCGAAGGAGGAACGACTGAGAAATCTTAACATTGAAACAGGGATTTCTCACTGCGTTCGAAATGACAGCAGTTTGTAATTCCGACAGAGTGAGGAGGAACAACGAGCAACAGCCTGTCCCGACTTTGGTCGGGATGTATTGAAGCCACCGGAATCAAAGCCACCGACATCAAAAAAACTAAAACATAAATTGGAAAGTTAAAATTATAAAAGTAAGAAAGTTGGTAGTTGAAAGTATCAAAACGCACCTGGTACTTTCTACTTGGCACTTTCCACTCATATAACCAAATAACCGATTAACCAATATCATCAAATAACCAGATATACAAATGAAAAAACTACATAAAACATTCAGCTTATCAACCGCAGCCTTAAAGAATGACAATACCGTCAAATTGATTATTTTGTTATTGACCATCGGCGGTTTGTTTTCGTATATCAAAATGCCGCGCGAAGCTTTTCCCGATGTCGCAGCGCCCGAAGTGTTTGTAACAACGCCATATCCGGGAAACTCGGCGGAAGATATCGAAAGTTTGATTACCAATCCGCTCGAAAAAGAGTTTAAAAAAATCAGTGGAATTGATGAAATTAAATCCACCTCAAAATCCGGTTTTTCGAGTATTGATGTCAAATTTACCTTTGATGTGGACCCCGATCAAGCCCTTGAAGATGTCAAAGACAAGATAGATGATGCTATGGGCGACCGCGATTGGCCCAAAGATTTGCCACAAAATCCGCATGCCATGAAACTCGATTTTTCCGAGTTAAAACCCATTATGAACGTCAATATTTCAGGCGATTATACCGCATCAGAACTTAAAAAATTTGCTGAATATTTACAAGATAAAATAGAACAATTACCCCAAATATCGGCAGCGGATATTCGCGGGGTGCAAGATAAGGAAGTGGAAGTTGCCGTAGATTTGAATCAGATGTTGAGTCGGGATATTGGGTTTAGCAGTATAGAACGCACCATTAAAAACGAAAACCTGACCATTTCTGCCGGCGATTTGAAAGAGAACGGTGTGCGTCGGAATGTGCGGGTGATTGGCGAATTTAAGTCACCCAAAGAGATTGAAAACCTGATTATTCGCAAGGCGAAGGACAAAGTTACTTACTTAAAAGACGTTGCCAAAGTTTATTACAAACAACAAGATGCCGAGAGTTATGCACGCGAATTCGGTAAACCGGTGGTTATGCTCGACATCAAAAAACGCAGTGGTGCCAACCAAATTGAAGCTTCGGATGAAATCAAAAAAATTATAGAAGAAACCAAAGCCAAAGTTTTTCCTAAAAATCTGCACGTTTCCATTACCAACGATTTGTCTAACCGCACCCGCACGCAAGTTTCCGATTTAGAGAATAGTATCATACTTGGTATGTTGTTGGTTATCGGTATTCTAATGTTTTTTATGGGTTTCCGCAATGCTTTGTTTGTCGGTATTGCCATTCCTTTGTCTATGTTGATGTCATTTTTGATTTTGTCGGCTTTCGGCATTACGCTTAATACAATGGTTTTGTTTGCCTTGGTATTGGCATTGGGAATGTTGGTGGATAACGGGATTGTCATCGTTGAAAATATTTACCGCTATCGCGAAGAAGGTTATAAACCCTTTGAAGCGGCAAAATATGCCGTAGGCGAAGTAGCTTGGCCCATTATTGCTTCTACGGCAACAACTTTGGTGGCGTTTATTCCGTTGGCATTTTGGCCCGGTATCATCGGTAATTTTATGCAATATCTGCCCATTACCTTGATAACCGTATTGTCATCGTCTTTGTTTGTAGCATTGGTCATCAATCCGGTGTTGACCAAAAACTATATGCGTATGACCGAACAAGCATTGCCGGCAAAACGAGTTTGGCGTAATTTTATCTTGTTTTTAGCGGCGGGCATCATCGCTTTTATCATCAAAATATTTGTGATAAAAGACACCAATACAGCCGAAAAAAATGCTTTTAATGTAATTGGTTTTCTACTGATTTTATTGGCGTTATGGCAATTGTTTTATAACTTTTTATTGGTCGATGCCATTGCTTGGTTTCAACACAAATTCTTGCCTTGGCTCGAACGGATTTATGAAAAATTATTACGATACGCCTTAACGGGTAAAAATGTATATGCATTCTTTTTCGGAACAATTTTATTGCTGATTTTATCCGGATTATTGCTCAAAGCATTTCCGCCAAAAGTCAGTTTTTTCCCTAACACACAACCCAATCAAATTTATGTTTATATCGAACATCCCATTGGCACCGATATAGATGTGGTAGATGGTTTTACGAAAAAAATCACGAAAAAAATTCAAAAATATCTCAAAGACAAGCATTATGATTATTTGGTAACTTCAATCATAGAACAGGTAGGCGAAGGCACCGGTGATCCCCAAAAAGGTCCGCAAGGCGGCAAAACGCCCAACCGGTCTAAAATCATTCTCGATTTTGTCGATTACAAATATCGTAAAGGGGTCAACACGTCTGCTTTACTCAATGATATTCGCAGTTTGATTAAAGGGCATGCCGGTATCAAAGTATCCGCCGACAAAGACCAACACAAGCCGCCAACCGGTGCGCCGGTTGATTTGGAATTGATTGGTGACGATTATGACCAATTGCTGAATGTAGCCACCAAAGTCAAAAAATATTTAGACGATGCTCACATTCCCGGTATTGAAGCATTACAAATAGATGTCGATAAAAACAAACCCGAATTGCCGGTGTATGTGGATCGTGAAAAAGCCGGACGTCTCGGTATCAAAACCGGACAAATCGGTATGGCTATGCGAACGGCGCTCTACGGCAAAGAAGTGGACAGATACAAAGACGGCGACGATGATTACCCGATTAATGTCCGCTTGGCAAAAAAATACCGCTATGACCGTCAGAGTTTGCTCAATCAAAAAATCGTTTATCGCGACCAACAAACCGGACGGATTGTTTCCGTGCCGGTATCGGCTGTGGCAAAAATGGGTTCTACATCCAGTTTCAGTGCCATCAAACGTAAAGATTTAAAACGGGTCATTGCCATAACTTCTAATGTGCTGGAAGGTTATAATGCCAACGAAATTGTGCAAAAATTAGAGAAACTGATGAAACTCTATAAGTTACCTAATGACATCTCTTACCAATTTCAGGGCGAACAGAAGGAAATGAAAAAGAATATGAGCTTTTTGGCCAAAGCATTGATGATTGCCATCTTTTTAATCTTTTTAATTTTGGTTACGCAATTTAACTCAATGACGACGCCATTTATCATTATGATGACGGTTATTTTGAGTATGATTGGCGTATTTCTCGGCTTGATTATCTTGCGCAGTGATTTTATCGTGGTAATGACAATGATCGGAATTATTTCGTTGGCGGGAATTGTGGTTAACAACGCCATTGTCTTGCTGGACTATACTCTGCTGACCATCAAGCGAAAACGCTTGGCGGAAGATATAGACGAAGATGCCCCTACGCCCTTGCACATTGTCCACGAAAGTATTGTTGAAGCCGGCAAAACACGCTTGCGTCCGGTTTTACTGACGGCTATTACTACCGTTTTGGGTATGGTGCCGTTGGCTATCGGACTGAATATCGATTTTATCGGTTTATTGACGCATTTCGACCCGAATATTTATCTCGGCGGTGAAAATGTCGCGTTTTGGGGACCTTTGGCAAAAGCCGTCATCAACGGATTGAGCTTTGCTACGTTTTTGACTTTGGTTATTGTGCCGGTGATGTTTTTTATCCAATACCGGATTAAACAACGTTTTGGGTGGAAGTAAGTTAATATCAAGTAACATGTATCAAGTTACAAGTG
>WFZY01000125.1 GCA_015489265.1 Flavobacteriaceae bacterium
ACATTAAAATAATACCGGTTATTTAAAATCTTCTTTTCATTTTTTAATCCTGAAACAAGTACTTGATAATGATGTAAGCCCACAAAACCGGCTTTTAGTTTGGTAGAAATATGAGCGGAATTATGATCCGGACGCAAAGGCAAGGTTTTTCTAAATAATATTTTACCTTTTTCTATAATTTTCAATTGTGCTTTGATAGCTTGATTGATATCGGCAGAAACAAAAATCTCGACCGGAAAAAAATTATCTTTATAAACATACGGATTGACATTGACCAAATCAATCCGCAAATCGCTATAAGTTGCCGTATCGCCATAAACTACCGGAAAAATTTCGAGAGATTTGGGTAGCCGGTTGCCGTAAACATAGTCAATTCCGGCGTTATTTTGACCGTCAGATAACAAAATAACCGGTGCTTTTTGATCAGTTTGGTGTAAAAATTTTAATTCTGATAAAGCATCACCAATAGCGGTTTGTTCGCCCGAAAAATCCAAACTGTCTAATTCTGATAATTTTTTATCGAATTTGAAAAAACGCCATTTGAATTTATCGGAAAGTTTTGACCGTTTTAGCTGTTTCACCAAATCACGTATTCGTTGGTCTTTATGTTGCAATTTTATCGACATGGAATTATCTGCCAAAACATACAGCTGTGGTTTGGTAATGATTTGCTTCTTATGTGTCCATTTGGGATTAATCAAAAGAAGTAGAATGACTAAATATGTCAAAAAACGCCATATAAAAAGCCAAAGTGCTTTTCGTTTGTATAAATATTGAAAAGCACTTAAAAGTAAAGCTGTTAAAATAGCTAATAAATATAGCATTACGGGTTGTTTAAATAGTCATTCCACCATCCACCGTTAAAACTTGTCCGGTAATATAACTTGACAAATCAGATGCCAAAAACAGACAAGCATTGGCAACATCTTCAGGTTTTCCGGTACGTTTCAATGGAATTTTTGCCAACCAATCATCTATAACGTTTTGTGGTAAATTTTTGGTCATTTCGGTTTCAATGAAACCCGGCGCAATGGCATTGCAACGAATATTGCGGCTACCCAATTCTTTGGCAACAGACTTGGTAAAGCCGATAATACCTGCTTTTGATGCAGCATAGTTGGCTTGTCCGGCATTACCGCCTGTACCCACAACGGAACTCATGTTTATAATGGACCCTTTGCGCGCTTTCATCATCGGGCGGATAACGGCTTTAGTCCAATTAAAAACCGATTTTAAATTGACATTCATAATATCGTCCCAATCTTTTTCACTCATTCGCATCAACAAATTATCCCTTGTAATTCCGGCATTATTAATCAAAGCATCAATAGAGCCAAAATCCTTAACAATTTCAGATGCCGTTTGTTGAGTGGCTTCAAAATCAGCAGCATCCGACACATATCCTTTAAATTTTATACCTAGATTTTGGAGTTCCTTTTCCAAAGATTTAAAATTATCATCAATTTTTCGTCCGGTGAAGGCAACATTTGCCCCATATTCGGCAAACATTAAAGCAATGACACGCCCAATACCTCGAGCTGCACCGGTTACTACTATATTCATTCCTTTTAATCTATCCATAGCAGGTTATTTTTTTTCAAAAATACACTTTTTTAATGAAATTTTACAAATCCGGATTGAAATATCACTAAAACTTTATGATAAACTAATCCCGTCCTAAATAAATTTTAAGACGAATCAAAAGTATTGATTTTATTGAGATTACCAATAAAAAACCGCTAAAAATCAAAAAGAACCCCTTGAACAGGTAAATCCGGTGGTTTTTCTTTCTTTAAAAAAGGTTCATCCAGCCATTTTTGAAGATTTATTTTTACAAAAAGATTAATTCTGAGAAAAGCAACCAGATTTGACAAATACCAGTTGTATTTTGCTATGGCTTTAAGATATTTTAGTATAAGAATTGTGATTAAAGCCGTCCATATTTGTATCATTACAGCATTAGGGCTGGTTCCAATGAACGATTTAATATGAAGTTGTTGTTTGATGTCTCTAAAAAAGATTTCAATATCCCAACGGCTTTTGTATAATTCGCTAATGGTATTGCAAGACCATTTAAAATGATTGGTTATCAATTCTATCGTTTCTTGATTCTTTTCATCCCAAACGGCGACTCTTCTTAAGCGTTTAGGATATTTTTCTTTTGTTTTCCCTGTAAGTTCTATCATTTCATCCTTTAAAACGTGTTGATGTCTGTTATCGGGTAATTCATTTTCCTTTACAGAAGTAAATTTCAGGTTTTCTTTGTGCCTTATCACAAAAAACACCCCTTTGCTGTCCCAAATATTCAATAGAGAAAAATCATTGTAAAACCGGTCGGCTACAATAACACTATTTTTAATTAAAGGAATGTCGTAAGCACCTTTATTATCTGCTGTTTTGCCATCTGTAATATTTACATAAGCAGGTAGATTGCCGTCAAAATCAAGCAATGTGTGCATTTTGATAGCCCCTTTTTTAGTCTTGTATTTTGCCCAATCAAATAAGGACAAACATAAACTAATAGTGGTAGCGTCAAGTAGAAATATTTTTGATTTTATTTTGAACTTTACCTGTTTAAACCTTGCTTGCTGTCCTAAATGTTTGGACAAGGCATAATAATAATCTCTAAACAATTCATACGTCCTGTGTTTATTCTGATAACCTAAATTTGATTTGGTTGGTGGGTGAACGTTACCAAGATGATTTAGGTTGCCTGTTGCGGAACGTAAACCGTTGCTTATATCTCGAAGGGATTGACTTTTTCCGAAATGACAAAAAAGCATCGATACTAAATGTGACCAACTATCAAATCCTTTTTGATGTTTGTCTGTATTGTGTTCTTTTACAAGTTTATTAAAAATTGAACGGTCTAATCTTTGTGTAATTTGAGCAAATAATGTTACCTTTGTCATAAGAGAATGGTGTTTTTTTGTTTTACAACTCAAAGTTAATTGAGATTTTTAAATGCCATTCTCTTTTTTGTATTATTTTTTCAATCGTTTAGGACGGGATTGACAAAAAACATCAGTTTTGTTATATTTTGTTCCGTAAAAAAGCGGATTTTCATTTTTGGCACACTCTTTGTC
>WFZY01000126.1 GCA_015489265.1 Flavobacteriaceae bacterium
ATCTCGGGGGGAATGATTTAACCCGTAAAAATGTTGCTTTTGAAGACATTGCATTTTTTACCGGCGACACCAAATTTTTAGATGAATACAACAATGATTTTCGAAAAAACTACATTTGGCTGGTTACCCGTGACCACAAATTATATTTTCTTAAAACATCTTTAAAGAAATTGCAAGAAAAATTGCCTGATAATTTTCTGCGGGTCAATGATCATTATATCATCAATCTCAAACCGCCGTTTTTTGAAGGACGAATCAACAATAAAAAAATCAAAGTGCAAGGGGAAGTTATTAACATAAGCGATTCTTATAAAAATGCGTTTAACGAAAAGTATCAACGCTATTATGTAATGTAATTTTTTTAATGAAACTAGGATTTGATTCATAGAATGCTTAGTTCTTTAATGTTTGTTTTCTACCTTTTATTTTAATTCTGCTTACAATTAAAAGAACAAAGAAAATGGGGAATTGGCAACATAGATCACTGAAGGGACCTGATGATAATCAGAACACTCTGTCCCCTAAAAACATGAAATCTGATATAATACATCAATCACGTTACCGACAGCGGCAAAATCACTTTTGACGATACACTTATTTCCGAAGAAGATATTATCGCCAAAATCAATGAAGGGCATTATAAAGTAGCCGGATTTGAAAACATTACCAACGCCGTTGAAGTGCCGGTATGTCCTACTTGCCATCAAATCGGACAATTGGTGCCGAATACGGTTTTTAAGTCTAATCTGAAACCCGAATTTTTCAAGCAAATAGATATGTCACAAAAATATTTTGCCTGTATGAATCCTACCTGTAAAACCGCTTATTATTCTGGTGATTTTACCATTCCTTTTGACGGATTGAAACGCGAATTGTGGTATAAATCATACAGCCGGCAAAAAATCATTTGCTACTGCAATAACATCGACCGCGAACAAATCAAATCGGCGGTGCATGGTCAAGGACTTATAACTTGGGAAGACATTACCGGACTTTATCGCAAGAAACCCATTGAAAAATGTGAATCATTGAATCCTACCGGCTTATGCTGTCGTTATAAATTTGATGAAGTGGTTCAAAAATTTTCTAAATAATTCTAATATCTTAAAACCATATAATTCATATAATAACATAAAAGGCAAAACTTAAATGACCTTATAATCCTTATATGGTTTAAAAAAATTCCGTGAAAAATTTTGTCACACTCAAGCACACTGTGTTTAAAACAAAATATTGAAAAAAAACCATATTAAATCTACCGGAATAGTTGGATGCTTTATTCTTTTGAACTAAAATAGCTGTCAAATTTCATCATTTTATTCAAAACTAATTCTCTGTATTTTTCACCTTCCGCTTTAGTTTTTACCGACATTAAATGGTGCATATCGTCTTCAATCTGATGAAAAAATACTTGTACATGTTGTAAAGTTTTGCCTTCATATTTCTTATTCAACAAAATCTTTCTGGCAGCATTAAAAACCTTGTTTCCGGTTTGTTGATAGTCTGTAACATCTTTTATGTTTGTATTGTGAAGCAACGAAATAGCTTGATGCACTTGATCTACATCATTTTTTTCTAATGTCCATTTCTTCCCATCATTTAATTGTAATTTTCCGGTAGCTTTATGATTCATATTTCCGGATTGATTAAAGTCCGCATCAAACATATAATTGGCAATTTTTTTCAAATTATCATTTCCGATAGGCATAGGGGGCATCAACCCGAATTTTCGTGCGGCGCCGGGCATTAGTACGGCATCTTGATTGGGTTTATTCGCCCAATTGACAACCGCGTTAACAAAGCCTGTTTTATCAGAAAAAGTACCTTTATAGTGCTCTACAACACGCCCTATGGGCGGCGCCAACATTTTATCTTTTTTTAAAGCATCCGGTGTCGTCAAATGGCAGGAGATGCAATATTGTTTGAATAGATTTTGCCCTTCTTGTTGCGTAGCATCAGATGCTTGTATATGAGGTGTTGCTACAACTTTCTTTTCAGTGGAAATAGCTTTTTGATTCCCTTCTTGACAAGAAGCAATTAATACAGATAATAATATAATTAATGCAAAATTTTTCATATCCATGTTTTATTTATTGGACAATAAAGGTAGTGAAAAGTTTAATGTTAGAACTGCTAATTATCAGTTTTTTTAATTTGTTGTAATAAGCGACCATATTGATATTTTTATGTTGTTTGGAATTATTTATTATTTGGTCAATAATAATTTCAATTATATCCTTATAGTTTTATAATTTTTGTGTCACTTTTGCTATTTAAAAAGATTCTTAATAATGACACTGATAGATTTATCAAAAAATCAAAAAGCTATCATTACCAAATGCCAAAAGAACGAACTTCCTTTGAAGTTGATTGAGATGAGCTGTGTAGAAGGTGTTGAAATCACTTTTATCAACAGGGCGCCCTTTGGGGCGCTATATTATAATATGTTGTGAGATTCCCGTATCGCTTTGGGTGAAGAAATTATAGAACAAATTGAAGTTGCATTGATATATGAATAAAAGATTAAAAATAGCTTTGGTGGAAAACCCGAATACCGGAAAAACTTCTTTGTTTAACAAACTGACAGGGCTTCATAAAAAGATTGGAAATTACCCCGGTATTACGGTCAGTAGGGCGCTTTGATTTAGAAGATGGTACCGAAGTAGAACTAATTGATTTGCCCGGCACGTATAGACAAAACAATAAAAAACATACCATCGAACCCCATAGGGGTGAAATTATTTAAAAGATAATTGCCATGAGATTATATGATTAAACCTAATTTGTAATTATCCACACCAAACAACATAGAGACTTATTTTCTTTTCCGATTGACATCAAAACCGGATATTATCGATTATTCCTATTTTTTTTAAAAGACCTAACAGGTTTTGAAAACCTATCAGGTCTCTAAGATCTTTTAACCGGATTTATTTTGCTCTCTGTAAAGGCAAAGTTGAGCAGCGGAGCAAACCTTCTTGTTTGGCTATTTCACGATATGGCACTTCTTCTACCGTAAACCCTTGTTGGCGTAACCAATCATTGAGCCGTTTATTTTGTTTTTCAGACACCACAACTTCCGGCGAAATAGAGAAAACATTGGCATACATATCATACATTTCTTCTTTGTAGATATGAAAAAGATTTTCTTTGCCAAATAAATCCACCAAAAATTGATATTGTTTGTCTTCTAAAAAGCCGTCTTTATGTATGATTGCCTTACCTTTACCCAGCGGTTGAAACACACAATCAAGATGCAAAGCGTTTTCTCGTGGATCGGTATTGGATTTTCTTAAATCAAAACCAATAACTTTTTTATTCGGATAAATATCTCGCAAAAAATCGACTGCTGCCGCATTGGTGCGTGCCGTTATATAATCAGGATAATCGGGGCGGCGGTAAGTACCGACAAAAATATAATCACCCCAAGGCATAACATCGCCACCTTCTACATGCACTTCTTCGGGTGGCTGAATAATTTTATTTTGGTCAAATCTGGACAAAATACTTTCAATGGCTTGAAATTCGGCTTCTCTATCAGGCAAAATATTAGATTTAATAAAACGATCTTCAATCACAAAACCGATATCCCGTGTAAAAATCTGATTGACATTTTCCAGTAAATCAGGACGATACACTTTAACCCCGTGTTTTTTTAAAACTTGTTCAAAAGCTGCCATTTCTTTAATCATATCCGCTTCTTTGGGATAGGTACCGGCAAGCACATACTCGCGGGATTTGGGGTCGTAGCATTGTTCCGGCGCCGGAACAGGTCCCGGCGAATCCGCTCTACCGAGAATAACACTTTTTAAGGGGGATATTTCGTCATTTATATAAAATTGTTCTGCCATATTTTTGATTTAGTCCAGTCAAAAATAAGCTTTTTAAAATAACGAAAAATGACTTTTAGGTATTTTTAACAAAAAAAGATAAAATACGGCTGATACCGGATAAATAAGAAGCGCCAAACAAATTGACATGCACCAACAAGGGATATAATTGGTAAATTTTTAAACGCTCTTGCCAATCCGGTTCCATCGGAAGTAAGTCTTGATAGTATTCATAAATTTTAGGCGAAAAGCCACCGAATAATTGCATCATCGCCAAATCGACTTCACGATGTCCGTAATATATTGCCGGATCAAAAACGACCGCTCTTCCTTGCAGATTGTAAAAATAATTGCCCGACCATAAATCACCATGAACCAAAGCGGGACGGTCAATCCAAAGCAATTCGGGCAATTTTTGATAAAGCCGGTTAAATTGGTGTAAAATAGCTGCCGGAATCAAATCACCGGCTAAATCAATTTGAAATTTTAATCTATTTTCAATAAAAAAGTCAATCCAACCGGATTTAAAGTCATTTTTTTGCGGCAACCGTCCTATGTAGTTATCGTAAGACAAACCATATTGCTCATGGGGTGTTTCGTGTAACTTTGCCAAGCTCTCTGCAAAATTTTTCGGATTTTCGGTTTGATACAAAGCTTCAATATACTCTAATAACAAAAAAGCTTGCTGCTCAAAAACACCGGTTTGATAAACTTCCGGCACGACAAAAGATTGGGTTTCTGCCAAGCGTTTTAGTCCGTCGGCTTCTTTTTCAAACATATCCAACTTATCAGCCGCATTGATTTTGATAAAATAATCTCTATCGGTCATCGCCAAACGGTAAGTGTCGTTGATGTCCCCACCTGATACGCGCTCGTATGCCCGTAAGCGTACCGGTTTTTGTTCGATGCGACTGCAAATATCTTCGATATATTTAATGAATGGCGTATGAAGCATTTTTGATTAATCGGTTATTGAGTATATTGATGAATTGAGAATTTTTTTCATTTCAGATGCCGGTCACTGAACTTGCCGAAGTGTCAGATTTTCGATTTGTAAAAAAACATTAAGAAATTAAGATAATTAAGAATGATTCCCGATAAATCTCACTTTAAAAAATAATTAATACAAAATAGTATTACGCTTTATTTCTTAAACTTCCTTTCTGCATATTGCCCAAGCAGATAATATGCTAAAACAAGAATTATTATAAATGTATTTGATAATTTTTCAAGGAAACCATAAGAATTTAATACCATAAATACGGCTGCCGTTACAATAATTACGATATAGTCAAAATATCTTTTGGTCATTTTACTAATTTTTTAATTCCTAGTGGAAAGTGCCAATTGCGTTGTAGATGTCGCACTTTCCACCAGGTACTTGGCACTTTTGTCTGATTAACTTTTAACCAACTTCATCTTACTTTGTAATCCGTCGATATCCAATACCACACCATCATTCAGCTGATCTGTCCAAATAATTTCGTCAGTCAGGGTTTCGCTTTTGATATAGTCTGCCATAGCATCAGCGGCTTTTTTCAAAATATCATTCTGCGCAATATATAATTTAATCCGGTCGGTTACTTCCAAACCGCTGTCTTTTCGGTAATTTTGAATACGATTGACCAAATCACGGGCGATGCCTTCCTGACGTAAATCGTCGGTAATATTGATGTCTAATGCTACCAAAACATCATCTTGTTGGGCAATAGTCCAACCTTTGATTTCCTTAGCGGTGATTTCCACTTCGTCTTTGGTTAGTGTTATGGTTTTATCGCCGAGATTCAGGTCTATTTGTCCTTCTTTTTCCAGTTTGGCAATATCTGCCGGTGTCAGTTGATTGACCTTTCCGGCTATTTTGCCCATTTCTTTACCATATTTGGGTCCCAAAACTTTAAAATTGGGTTTAGCAGATTTGACAATCACACCCGAAGCATCGTCAAGCAATTGCATGTCCTTGACATTGATTTCGGACAATACCAAATCTTTAATGGCTTGTAAATCGTCACGGTCTTGGTCTGACAAGACAGGAATCATAATTTTTTGCAAGGGCTGACGCACTTTAATTTTTTCTTTTTTACGCAAGGACAAGGCCAAGGACGAGATCAATTGGGCTTTTTGCATTTTGCGTTCCAAATCTTTATCGATTTCAGCCGGATTGGCTTTCGGAAATTCTGCCAAATGTACCGATTCAAAATTTTCTTTTCCGGTAACGGCAATTAAATCCAAATACAATTTATCGGCATAAAACGGCGCAATAGGCGCCATCAATTTGGCAACAGTCAACAGGGCTTTGTAAAGTGTTTGATAAGCCGAAATTTTATCGGGTCCGTATTCGCCTTTCCAAAAACGCCGGCGACTCAAACGCACATACCAGTTGCTCAAATCGTCAATCACAAATTTTTGAATGGCGCGTGCCACTTTGGTCGGTTCGTAATCTTCGTAAAACTTGGTAACTTCACCGATTAAAGTATTGAGTTCGGATAAAATCCAGCGATCAATTTCCGGGCGGTCTTTGTAGGGCACATCCGCTTCTTGGTAAGTAAAGCCGTCCACATTGGCATATAAGCTAAAAAAGCCGTAAGTATTGTAGAGCGTGCCGAAAAATTTACGACGGACTTCTTCCAATACTTTGACATCGAATTTGAGATTGTCCCACGGATTGGCATTCCAAATCATATACCAACGGGTGGCATCGGGGCTGTATTTTTCGAGCGTGCTAAACGGGTCGATAGCGTTGCCCAGCCGTTTGCTCATTTTTTGTCCTTTGGCATCGAGCACCAAACCGTTGGACACGACATTTTTGTAAGCTACCGAATCGAAAACCATGGTGGCAATGGTGTGTAAAGTGTAAAACCAACCACGGGTTTGATCAACACCTTCGGCGATAAAATCTGCCGGAAAGAATTTCTTTTCGTCTATCAATTCTTTGTTTTCAAACGGATAGTGCCATTGGGCATACGGCATAGAACCGCTGTCAAACCACACGTCAATCAAATCGGCTTCGCGATACATAGGTTTGCCACTTGGCGACACCAAAACAATTTGGTCTACAATATGTTTGTGTAAATCAATTTTGTCATAATTGGCATCACTCATATCATTGACATCAAAATCTGCAAAGACATCTTTTTCCATCAATCCGGCAGCCACGGCTTTTTGCATTTCGGCTTTCAGTTCCGCCACAGAACCGATGATGATTTCTTCTTGTCCGTCTTCGGTGCGCCAAATAGGCAAGGGAATACCCCAATAACGTGAGCGGGACAAATTCCAATCGTTGGCGTTTGCCAGCCAGTTGCCAAAACGTCCTTCGCCGGTGGACTTGGGTTTCCAATTGATAGTTTTATTGAGTTCAATCAAGCGCTCACGCACTTCGGGCACTTTGATAAACCAACTGTCCAGCGGATAATACAAGACCGGTTTGTCGGTTCGCCAACAGTGCGGATATGAGTGTTTATGTTTTTCGGCATTAAAAGCCAAATTCTCTTCTTTGAGTTTGATAAT
>WFZY01000127.1 GCA_015489265.1 Flavobacteriaceae bacterium
GAGCATCTTTACAAGGTTCATAAAAGTTTCCTACTTTTCTGAAACACCTCCCATCCGGATCCACCAACATCACGGGGTTGTCGGCGGTGTAGTTATACGACGAAAACCCCGGATACTTCTCCGCCAGCGGGTCCACGCTTAGCCAACGGGAAAGCACGGGGGCGTAGTAGCGGGCGCCGTAGTAATAGTAGCCGGTTTGTTTGTCAAGTTCCTTGCCGTTGAACTTGTAGCGCGAGGAGAAGGGGCCGCCGGCGCGTTGGGCGGCCGGTTGGTAGTGGTAAGCCGTATTTCCCCTTCTCACTTCCACAAGCAGGCGGGTTGATGGAATAAAGTTAGGGAATTTCCGGGATTGGCGGGATGGGAGGCATTGGCGGGGATGGGCCAGGAGACCCCGACGGAGCGGGGGATTTAGTTATGTATTTTAATCCCAATCCGTTGCATAATAGACACCCGTGGTATTGTTTATTGCTACTACTTTAATTAGGCCACAATCTTTTGTAAAATAGAGTTCTTTAATTTCCCATTCCGGCGGCGGGCTATCTATAACTAAAAACTCAATATAAATCACTACAACTTTTATATTTACATTATTGATGTATGTTTTGTACTTAATAAAATTGTAAAGAACCTTTTTTGTATGAAAATATTTTGGGGATTTATTGTTATCGGAGAATGAAAAAAGGATGTCATAATTATGTGCTAATAAATTGTCGTAACGAAAAGGATAGGCCGAAGCAGAATATACAGTATCGCCCTTTATAGCAAACCAACGATCAAATACTTCCTGATTGTCGATATGTATAACAATTTCCTTAAAAGAAAGATTCATAGGTTTATTAAAAGGCAAAATACTCAACTTAAACGCAACCTTACTTTTTCCGTCTTTTGAAATCAACTCATGTTGATTAATAACCGGTTTGAAATCAAAGAAACTTTTGCACCCAGCTGTATCATTTTCTTTTTTTTGTAATTGTTCTTTTTCGGGTAACATTATTTCATTCGAATTATTGTTCTTGGCTACTTGGATTTTATGTTTGTTATTACATGAAACCAAGAGGGAAACAAGAATAAAAATGAATGACACCATGTTATGTTTACTCAAAAAAATCATCTCCTTTATATTTTATTTTTTCAGATTTATTATTATAAAATTCCAGAAGTTGCATATTATAAAACCATTTTTCATGCCGCTTAATATTCCTATATTGATTGAAAAAAACTTCTATTGGATAAAGTTTGTTTTGGCTATTATCAGAAGAGCGTATGTGTTTCCTTCGGCCAGAATTAGTCCCTGCCAAAATACGGTGTTGTTCTGTTCCATCATAAGATTCACCTATTGCTTCCAAATAGGCATGTGCATATATTTCATGGAATGCGGCTTCTAACATATATGGATCATTTGGATTGTAATGGATTAAATCAAGAGTAATTAGATAATTATCACCTTTTAACAAATGTACACCGATAAAACGATAGAAAAAATCTTTCCATTCATTGCCTAAACTACTCACATAGTAGTCTGCTTCTTCTTTTGAAAATGGTAAACTTTTTATTCTTCGAATATGAAAAGTACCCCCACCAGCATGAGCGTTCCGCGTATCGGCAACAGTAATAAAAATATGTTTATCAGGGTTATTAATAAATTCGTCGATAACTTTCTGTCCAATATCTGTATGTGCCACTAAATTATAGAGCTTTAAAAGTTTACCATTGCGTCCCAAGATATAAATATAACGCCCATCTATATCCAAAGCATTAATTGGGTTGTTTGCAGTGAAATTATATGGAGACAATTCGTAATATATTTCCGCCAGCGGGTCCACGCTAAGCCAACGGGAAAGCACGGGGTCGTAGTAGCGGGCGCCGTAGTAATAGTAGCCGGTTTGTTTGTCCAACTCCTTGCCGTTGAACTTGTAGCGCGAGGAGAAGGGGCCGCCGGCGCGTTGGGCGGCCATTTCCTCACCGAAGGGGAGGTTGAGGAAATACTGGTAGGGTTGGCCGTTAATGTCGGTCAGCAAGGTGGCCGTGCCCAGGTGGTCGGGATGGTAGAAGTAAACCTGCGCCGCAGGGCGTTGGGCATCGGGTTTGGGCTTGGTGCCGGTGGTGTTTTTGGCCCACACCAGGTTTACGCCGGCCTTACGGGCAAAATACAAGGCATCCTTACGCTGCTTCTTGGCCAAAGGCCGCGAAGCGGATGCAAGGAAGCGGTCCGCCGGGTCGGGGCTTACCTGAGTGGCGAAGCGTGTGGTGGCGAAAACCGGAACCGTATTTTCCCTTCTCACTTCCACAAGCGGGCGGTTGATGGAGTAAAGTTAGGGAAATTTTTATACCCCGCCGGGGGCGGGGGAAGTTATTTTTTCATTTAAACAACGACAAAATTTTTTCATCATTAAATTCTTTTGTTGTAATTAAAAGTTCATAAATATACCCGTCTTTTTCTATCCATTCCAAGTAAAATTTAACAGAAGGATCCTCAGGGAATTCGTCCATTATGTATTGATCCGCATTATAAGAAGATTTATCTAATTTTATCATTAACTTATCGATTATACCTTTCAATAAGATTTTGTTTTGATCAAAAAGAACCGTATCAATTGGTGATGACGAAATGATATCAATCCTATTCGTTTGGTTTGTTAAATTTGGCCTCAATAATATTTCCAGGTTGTGTTTATCCAATCTGTATGAAATATAGAAAGGTATAAAATGCCATTTAGGAAATTTACTTGCTTGAATATGGATTGAAGATGATAAACTTTGATTTAGAAACTTGAACTTGAAAATGTGAATACTTAAAGAATCAATTTCAATGTATGTAACCGGATAGGTGTTATGATTATGATAAACCTCAGAGAAAAAATGAACAATTTTTGGTCTTACTTTTGCATCAAAAATAGCTACATAGTCAACTGGCATTCTTATTCTTTGAGGTGCAAAATGCATCATCGATTTGAAGGTAAATTTATACCCCAAAATAAAAATGCCAATAATGATAACAAATACTAATATTTTCTTTAACGTCGATTGTTTCATTTTTTATTTTTTGAAATACCAAAGGTTTATTGAATGGCTAAAAGAGCATATCCGGGAGCTAAGACCTCCGCTGCTATTCCTACTAAAATCAAAACACTACTTACCATAATTTCTTTTTTTGTAAGTATATGAGGAGAAAATGTTAAAGAAATGGATTTATTAAAATAAGCGGAAGATGAAGATAATGTCAACGTAGGTAAACGATTGTTATAAATAGTAGCTTTCATTGATGTATTTAAGATTGAATATTTAAAATAACTGCTATTATTTCCATTTCCATAACTACTCGAAGTTATACCATTAGTAATTCCAAATCCAATATCTTTTATGTTTCCATATTTATTTAATGATAATTCAGTAAAAAAGTTAGAATTAATATTTTGAGTTTTCCTATAATCAGAGAAAGTTAATTGAATATCCCATGCTCCATACGGC
>WFZY01000128.1 GCA_015489265.1 Flavobacteriaceae bacterium
ACCACAAACAAAGGTTTGTTACTCAATAAAATGGATTTTGGTCCACGAATGGTAATATTGGTTGAAGCTCCGGGGTCACCGGATGCCAAATTGATATTAACACCGGATACTTTACCGGACAAAGCGGCAACCGGATCACTTTCTCCTGATGATAAAAGCGTTTTTGCTTTTACATTGGAAATAGCAATAGCTTTTTGACTGGCTTTTTTAACTTCAACACCCAAAGCATTGATCGTTACTGCCTTAAGCATTTCTTTCTCCTCTTGTAAAGTCACATTGATAACATTATTATTACCAACTTTTTTGGAAACAGTTTTATAGCCTAAAAAGCTAAAAACCAAAGTTTGTCCGGGTTCGGCTTTAATGGTATATTTACCATCAAAATCCGTTGAAGCACCAATATCAGTGCCTTTTACCGTGACATTAACACCGGGAAGCGGGTCGCCGGTACCGGCTTCTTTAACTACACCGGTAATTGTTTTAGTTTGTGCAAAACCAACTTGCACAATTAACGTTAGTAAAAACGTTAAGAGTAAATTGTACTTTTTTCTCATTATATATTAGATTTTCATGTTTGTCAAATGCAAATATGCTAATAAAAAGTTAATAAACATAATTTTTATTCGATAATTATCATTTTTGTTTTTTTAATCAATATTTTTAATCTTTTATTAATTTTTATGAAAAAAAATTAACAATCATATGCTTTAATTAAAGTAACTTTTTACCAAAGGTCTAATGATTTTTTTTGAACTCAATTGTAAATGTGACTTTGCATCAAATAATCAACAAATTGCACCCGCGCACATCCGAGTGGTCAAAGCGCCCGAGTATTTCAAATTGCTCATTGTCAAGTTGTTTGCCTAAATCTTGTGTGGCAATAAAAGCGCATGAATGAATATTGGCCAAATCAATAATATTGATACCACCGGTTTTGCCTTTGGGTAAGTAGCTCAAAGGATCTTCGGTGTCTCTAATCATAATTTTTTGCCAAGGTGGCGACTTAAAAATACCATTGCCCTTGGAATATGATTGACTTAACAATTCCGTCATACCGTATTCCGAATGTATCGTATCAACCCCAAATCCGGCTTTTAGATGTGTATGTAATTCTTCGCGAAGCATTTCTTTGCGACGCCCTTTCATGCCACCTGTTTCCATCACTATAGTGTGTTTTAAGTGAAATTGATGTTCTTGAATCAAATCTAATAAAGCATACGACACGCCAATCAGTAAAACCGGTTCTGCTTGGGCATCCAAATCTTTAATAAGCTTTGATAAATGGCTGTCGTTTAAATGAAAGCCACTTTGGGGTTTGCCGGAAAGTTGTATCAACCGGTTTACCATATAAACCAATGACGACTGTCCTTGTGCAACATATGATGGTAACAATGCTAATATGGTATATTGGCTGATATTTCCGTAAAAATATTCAAACCCGCGTGTAAAACTTTCTTGGTAAAGTTTTAAATCTTTGACATAATGCTTGCTGCGTTGCATACCGGTGGTGCCACTACTCATAAAAACCGTTTCGTAAGGCGGCGGACTACTGACAACTTGATAGGTTTTAAAAAATTCGATTGGTAAAAAAGGAATATCCATCAGTGAATTAACCCTATCAACATCAATATCCAAATGATTGATAAAGGTTTGGTAAACGGAATTATGCCGGACTTGATACCGGAATAAGTCCAAAGCTGTTTTTTCAAATTCCGTATGGTTTTGTATGTCAAAAACAGCAAAACTATTTAACATCTACCGTATCTTTTGAGCTGATTATTTTTTGCAACATGGGGTCATCTTGCATCAAAATTTGATAATAAACATTAGTCCCGTAAAGGTCTCTTGCCAAAAGAGCTTTCATCAAACGCTTGAGATGCGATTTGCTTTTTTTGGTGTTTAATTTGTGTTTGACATGCCTGTTGTGCGTATGTTTGGTTTTAAAACTTTGGTATAAATCATCAGCAATATGTTTATCGGCAATAAATTCTTCCGGTGTATAATGTTGCAAACTATCCAAATGTTTATCTAAATAATCGGTGATGAAATCAGATAAAAACCGGTTCAAATAAGCATATTTAGTAATATAATCGTCATATTTTAGCGGTACAAAAATATCGGGAATAATACCACCACCACCATAAACCACTTTGCCTTTGGGCGTTGTATATTTTAAAGAATCAACTATCGGAATACTGTCTTTATAATACAATTCACCGTTATACCGGCGGTTCTTAAAAGCTTGTTCGTATTCTTGCTTGTGTCCTTTTTTATATGGTCGTTGAATGGAACGTCCGGTCGGGGTGTAATACCTGGCGGTCGTGAGCCGGACTTTAGAACCGTCACTCAATGAAATTTCCCGTTGCACCAAACCTTTACCATAGGAACGTCTGCCTACAACCGTTGCCTTATCATTGTCTTGCAAAGCACCGGTAACAATTTCGCTGGCGGATGCAGAATTTTCATTAATTAAAACATACACTTGCCCTTTTTCAAAATCGCCACGTGCCGTTGCCATGACTTTTTTAATATGCCCTTTTTGGTCTTTGGTAAAGAAAATCAGTTTGCCGTTCGGCAAAAATTCATCGGCAATCAAGTCGGCTTGTTTGAGCAGTCCGCCGGTATTATCACGCAAATCCAAGATTAAAGCCGTCATACCTTTGGTTTTCAAGTCTTTAACGGCTTGATGAAATTCGTCATAGGTATTAGCGGCAAAAGTGCTGATTTTGATAAAACCCAGACTGTCATTAAGCATAAAATGTGCCGGCACACTGACCAGCGGAATGGCATTGCGAATAATTTTCAATTTAAAAATGCTATCCGACGATTTGCGATAAACCGTTAAGGTTATGGGGGTACCCGGATGTCCTTTTATTTTTTTTGAAAGTTGGTTGATATCAATCTGATTGCCGTAAACAGTATCTTTGTCAACCATTAAAATACGGTCCATAGCTTTTAAACCCGCTTTTTTTGCCGGACTGTTTTCCAAAGGTCTGATGACCGTAAAAGTATCTCTATATTGTTGAAAAAGCACTCCAATACCCGTAAAATGACCTTCAAGTTCTTCATCGGCTTCTGCTACTTGTTTTTTGGGAATATAGACCGAATGCGGATCTAAATTTTTTAAAATATCCTGAATAACCACATCAACTATACTATCCGTTTGTATGGTATCGACATATTCTTCATCGATATAACGTAACAAATTGTTAATTTTATCTTTTTTACTGCCGGTTAAGCCCATCTCGGTTTGGTGATCAAAATTCAATAATTGACCGATACTCATTCCCAGCACTACGGCTAAACCCATCAATAAAATATAAAGTGCTTTTTGTTTATTGGACATCTTCATTATTAATTTGAATCACTTTTACACCGGCTTTTTTTAAAAATTCGAGTCCGGTTGTGTCATTATATGCTTCTGTATAAAAGACTTTTTTAATACCGGCTTGGTAAATCAGTTTACTACATTCTTTACAAGGCGACAAAGTAACATATAAACTGGCGCCTTCACTGTTTTGAGTAGAAGCCGCTACTTTTGAGATAGCATTGGCTTCGGCATGCAACACGTGCCATTTGGTTAAGCCCCGTTCATCTTCACATACATTTTCAAAACCACTGGGCGTACCGTTATAGCCATCGGATATTATCCGGCGATCTTTTACAATCAATGCGCCTACTTTTTTGCGTTTGCAATAAGACAATTTTGCCCATTCGTGAGCCATTTTCATATAGGCAATATCGTGTTTGGTGGGCTTTTCTTCCGGCATTTTATTTAGAATGGTTTTAAAATACAAAATTACGATTTTTTTTCATTTGTTTGGTGTCATTTTGAAATAGATAACTTTAATAATCAAAAGCTTGCAAATAAATTCGTAATCTAAGCGGTTTAGCAGAATTTAGAGCCAATAAAAATTTATGACAAATATCATAT
>WFZY01000129.1 GCA_015489265.1 Flavobacteriaceae bacterium
TTTAAACAATCGCATTATTTTGGTCTTCTACGACTTTGTCAATTTCCGTTTGGTAAGAAGTTTTTTGTTTCGTGCCGAAAATTCTTTTATTGAATAAAATCAAAATAGCAACTCCAATAGTTATGGCACTATCGGCAAGATTAAAAACCGGTTCGAAAAAAGTGAAGTGTTTACCACCGAGTAACGGAAAACCTTGTGGAAAGTGAATATCAAAAAGCGGAAAATAAAACATATCGACCACCCGCCCTTGAAACCATGGTGCATAGCCACCGTTTTCGGGTAAAAATTGTGCAACATGATGAAAACTGTCTGAAAACAAGCGTCCGTAAAAAACCGAGTCTAATATATTTCCGATAGCACCGGCTAAAATCAAACTGATGGCTACAATTAATAACTTAGATTCTTTCTTTTTGATGCTGGTGTAGAGCCAATAAAATATCCCGCCAATAGCCAATAAACGAAAGCCGGTCAAGAATAATTTACCGGTGGTTCCGCCAAATTCGGTGCCGAATGCCATACCGTTATTTTCGACAAAATAAATTTTGAACCAATCAAAAACCGTCACGTATTCGCCTAGTAGAAAATGGGTTTTGACATAGATTTTAATGGCTTGGTCTAAAACCAAAACAGCTAAAACCAGCCATAAAGATTTTTTTAAATTCATAGATTTATTTCGTATCCTGACGGTTCTTAGCTTCAATACTCAAGGTTGCATGCGGCACTGCCATCAAGCGTTTTTTGCTGATGAGTTTACCGGTTTCGCGACAAATACCATAGGTTTTGTTTTCAATACGAATTAATGCATTTTCCAAATCACGTACAAAACGTTCCAAGCGCCCGATAAGCTTCAAATTAGATTCTTTAGAGTAAGTTGATGCACTGTCTTCAAAGGTAACAATTTTGGTTTGCGTCATATCGTGGTTATCCAACAATGAACGCAGGACTTCTATATCTTTACGGGCTTGTGTCAATTTTTGATTGATCAATTCTTTAAATTCTTGTAATTCTTCGTCAGAATATCTCTTTTTTTCTTCGCTCATAATTCAACTTTTTATTGGTTTAATTATTTAATTTTCTATTTTTTTGCAAATTTAGTAATTATTGATAATATGGTTATTTGATGCATTGAGGAAATGAGAAATTTATGCTGCTTTATTGACTATTTGGCTTTTTTATGATTATTTATTACTTCATACAATATTGCTGCTTTTAATCTGAGGAATTGAGGAACCGTCTCGTTTCATTTTTTGAACTCCGACCCTTGTCAGGACACGCGCATAAGGCACATAAGTTTATTTATGTTTTTTCTTTTGTATTCTTATGTGGTTTTAATTTTCGATTATTTACTATCCCGTTTCCTTCATCAACGGGACGTCACTTCGTTCCGCTTGCTACTTGTTACTAATTTGAACTTTATAGTACCTATCTCATTTCATCAATTTATCCTTTCTTTATCCTACTAATTTCTTACAAAAACATGACATTATCAATAAGCTTTGGCAAACAGCACACGTTGTTTAGACGGCTTACCGGTTAACATATCTTTGCCTTCTTCCGGTTGATTATCCAAAGGAATACAACGAATGGTCGCTTTGGTCAATTCTTTGATTTTTTCTTCGGTTTCGGCTGTGCCGTCCCAGTGTGCTGCAATAAAACCGCCTTTTTGTTCTAAAACCTTTTTAAATTCTTCAAAATCATCCACTTTGGTAATATGTGAATCACGATAAGTGGCGGCTTTATTAAACAGATTATCTTGTATCTCGTTTAATAGTTTTTCAATATATTCGTCAACATTATCCATTGGAACCACTTCTTTAGTCAAAGTATCACGACGAGCGACTTCTACGGTGCCGTTTTCCAAGTCGCGCGGTCCTATTGCCAAACGTACCGGCACGCCTTTGAGTTCATATTCGTTAAATTTCCAACCGGGTTTGTAATTGTCACTGTCATCATATTTGACGCTAATCCCTTTGGCTTTCAGTTTGTTGACTATTTCATCAACTTTGGCAGTAATACCTTCCAGTTGTTCGGCTTTGCGATAAATAGGAATAATCACGACTTGAACCGGTGCTAATTTTGGTGGTAAGACCAAGCCGTTATCATCGGAATGCGTCATAATCAAAGCTCCCATCAATCGTGTTGAAACACCCCATGATGTCGCCCACACATATTCGAGCTTGCCTTGTTTAGATAAAAACTTGACATCAAATGCCTTAGCAAAATTTTGACCTAAAAAGTGTGAAGTGCCCGATTGCAAAGCTTTACCGTCTTGCATCAGCGCTTCAATGGTATAAGTATCTTCGGCACCGGCAAAACGTTCCGATTCACTTTTAACCCCTTTGATTACCGGCATTGCCATAAAATCTTGTGCAAAATCGGCATAAACATTAATCATTTGTTGCGCTTCGGCGACTGCTTCTTCCCGGGTTTCGTGAGCCGTATGACCTTCTTGCCACAAAAATTCCGCTGTTCGTAAAAACAAACGCGTACGCATTTCCCAACGCATCACATTTGCCCATTGGTTGACCAAAATAGGCAAGTCACGATATGATTGAATCCAGCGTTTATAAGTATCCCAAATAATAGTTTCGGAAGTAGGTCGAATAATCAACTCTTCTTCCAATTTGGCAGCCGGATCTACTTCAATGCCTTTGCCGTCAGGCGTGGTACGTAAGCGGTAATGCGTTACCACAGCTGCTTCTTTGGCAAAACCATCCACGTGTTTGGCTTCCTTGCTAAAATAGGATTTGGGTATCAAAAGTGGAAAATACGCATTTTGATGTCCGGTTTCTTTAAACATTTTATCGAGTTGGGCTTGCATTTTTTCCCAAATAGCATATCCATAGGGCTTGATCACCATCATGCCGCGAATGCCGGAATTTTCGGCTAAGCCGGCTTTTACGACTAATTCGTTATACCACTTGGAATAATCTTCACTTCGTTTGGTCAGTTTTTTACTCATTTTCAGAATTTTGGTATAATTATTGTGTTAATAAAAATATAAAATTGTCTTTGCCGACAGAATTATACCGATGATGAATTCAATATAGTGCAATTTTATATTTATACATTGAACTATTTTTGTTCTGTTTCGGTATAAACAATTCTAAAAATACAAATAGTCTGATACTATTTAATATTAAGAATTGAAATTATTTTGCAAAGCTAATTATTTTTATTAAATTTAACTTTAAAAATTTTGTTTTATGAAAACAACCGCCATTTTTCGATATTTCTATACCGGGCTACTGATTCCGGCACTGCTCTTACTCATGTCATCATGTGATAGTTATTATAATGTATCGGCTTCGGACGGTATTTATGACGATAGTCCGGCCGAATCTGCCGTTACTCAAGCACAACCGGTTCAAAAAGTAGTTGAAAAGAAAACGGTTGTAGTCAAAGAAAAACCGGCAAGACAAGCTGATAATTCTTCTAATTCAAACACATTTTATGAAGAATATTTTAAAAATAAAGCCCAATTGTATGATGAAATTACCGATGATGATATTGTAACCGGTGATGACGATTACTATTACGATGATAATGCCAATGATAATTATGATGATAATGACAATGACTATTATGTAACCAAAAAGGAAGTTTACATACATAATTATTATTATGATGATCCGTTCTATTGCGATCCATGGTATTACAGACCTTATTATTATCGCCCTTATTGGTCCGGCTTACATATTTACGTAGGTGCAGGCGTGTTCTTTAATTGGGGACCCACTTGGTACGACCCGTTTTATTATGACCCTTATACTTATTGGGGATATTATCCGAGTTACTACAGTTATTACGGCGGTTATTATGGTGGTTACTACGGTTATAACAATTACTACTACGGACCTTACAACAACTATTATTACCGAAACAGACGTAGTTTTGTGCGCGGCAGACGCAACTTTTACTCTAGACACAATACCAGAAACGCTTTGGCATCTCGTCGTAACCGAACCGGTAGAATTTCCCGTAGTAGCTTATCTACAGACAGAACCGGTAGAACCATACGTAATACTCGTACCGGTAGAATCAATAGAACCGGTCGTGCAACAAGAAGCATAGACAGGGTTGGTAGAAATGATAGAAGCGGTAGAACCATAAGAAATACCCGTACCGGAAGAATTGATAGAACAAACAGAAGCGGCAGAACCAACAGAATAGACAGAACCGGTAGAAATACGAGAAATATTCGTACCGGACGTCAAACACATTCAACCCGAACCGGTCGTGTAAGAACAACCGGAAGCGGCAGAACAAATCGTAGTTCATATACCTCGAGATATAACAGGGTGGAACGCCAAACCATGCGTAGCGGACGCAGTCATACTAATCGCAATACCGGAAATACACGAAGTACCACAACGCGTTCCTATCGCTCAAGTTCAGCACTAAGTAACCGATCTTATCATAGCAGTTCGTCATCTGTAAGACGTCATACAAGCTCACAAAGTCGCCCGACTAGAATTTCCCGTCCGGCTCGTTCAACAAGAAGTTATTCGTCAGGTCGTTCTTTCTCATCGGGTCGCAGTTACTCATCGGGGCGTTCGTCAAGTCGTCATTCGTCTTATTCCGGTAGAAGACGTTAAAATTTATAAAAAATCAAGTACCATTATCAACAACGCCCGAAAGGGCGTTTGTTAAAAGGTGTCCAAATAAAAAAATTATTTCAAATTAAAACTATTTATATGAAATCCTTATATCTTCTTTTAAGCATTTTCTTTCTTTCTTTTAACATTAATGCCCAATCTTTTGAAGATGGTTGGCGTTATCAAAAAGATAACTTGACCGGTACCGCTCGTTTTATGGGTATGTCCGGAGCTTTTAGCTCGTTAGGTGGCGATTTGAGTGCTATCGGTTTGAATCCTGCAGGGGCTACTACTTTTACAACCAACAGAGTTACAGGCACTTTATCTTTTTACAACACGAGCAATAAAGCAGACTATTTTAATCAAAATACACAGGCGGCATATACTTCTTTTGATGACCGTTTTGTAGGAATGGACCAAATCGGAGCAGTTTGGGTATTTCAATCGGATGTCAGTGATTGGAACAAAATTGCCATGAGTATCAACTATAATAAAGATGCCGAATACGGTAACTACTATAAAATAGCCGGTGTTAATGAAGCCGGCAATTCCGCTACCACTTATTTCGTAGAAAATGCTAACGGTATTCCATTATCCGACCTAAAATTGGTTGATGATTATACTGCCGATTATCAATGGTTAGGCGAAAACTATGATTATGGGGCACAACAAGCCTACTTGGGGTATCAATCTTATGTTATCAATCCGGTAGATCCCAATGATGACAATAATACCCAATATGTAGCGAATGCGGTTTATAATAAAGTTCGTCATCTCAATAAAATTACAAGTACAGGCGATAAATCACACATTGATTTTAGTATTGCCGGAACTTATCAAAAAAAATTACAATTAGGATTCTCTTTTACCGCCTATAGTATCGATTATTTAGAACACAATAGTATCGAAGAAAATAATTATGATGCTACTTCCGATTTACAATATTTAAAACTGCAAAACACTTTGCGTGTGGAAGGTTCGGGTCTCGGTATTAAGTTGGGAGCGATTTATAAAATTGCCCCCGGTACCAAATTGAGTTTGGCATATCACTCGCCCGAATGGCTGGAAATCAATGAATATATGAAACAATCCATACATACCGAAATGGGTAATGGCGATGTGTTTGATGTTCATCCGGATGTTGAAAACGAATTTGCCCCCTATAAAATCATTACACCGTCAAAATTTATAATTGGAGCTTCAAGTGTAATTAACAAAACCGCTGTTATATCGGTAGATTATACCTATCAAAATATGACCGATTTACATTTCAAAGAAAAAGATGCCGATGCCGATACGAGTTATTTTGACAGTTTAAATGATGAAATTGCCGCCACTATGCAGCCGGTGCATAAAATTAATGCCGGTGGCGAAATCAAATTAGACAAATTGTCATTACGAGCCGGTGGTTTTATGGCAACATCGCCGGTTAAAGCCAATAAAGACCTATATGCTTATAAGGGCTATTCGGCCGGAATGGGTTATAATTTCGGTAGTTTTGTATTGGACTTTGCTTACCGGCACAGTTCCGGACAAATCTCAAAAAATGTTTTAACTTTACCCGATGCTGCCGTAGTCAACGATAATATCAACAAATATTTAATAGGAATACGCTATAATTTTTAGGACAAATTTTGATAAAACTTTAGATTGATGAAACGTATAATAATTCTGTTATTAACCTTTATTACAACCGGACTATTTGCCCAAGAAGCACTGCCTTTAGGTGTCAGTTCCATGGTGGATATGTATCAAGACGTGTTAAACAATAAATTTGGGAAAGGCAATATCGAAATAGATGACAATCTGCATATTAAAAACCATGTAGGGTCCCCGTTGTTGTTGAGCAAGTGGTCTAAAGCAGAAGTTTTATTTGACGATGGGAAGTTATATACTATTCCTTATGTCAATTACGATGCTTTAGATGACAGTTTTTTGGTGTATTTAAAAAATTTAAGATCCGATTATAAAGGTATTGCTTCTGTAGATTTTCCCTTGGTTAAATTAACCGGTGATAACATCATTACCATTGCTTTAACCAATAATGAAGATGGCGTTAAACGATTTGTTCGCATATCGCCCAATCGTTTTGCCGGTAGTCCCAAAACACAATTTTTTGAATATTTTAGTGTAAAACCCAAAGATGCCTTGGTCTTGAAAAGTACTTACAAAAAGATTAAAAAAAACCACATGAAAGGCATGCCATATACAGATAGTTCAGAAGATTTTGAGTTTAAAACTTTTAGTACTTATTATATCAAGAATAAAGATAAGCTATTTGTTCCGACACACCTCGGCAAAAAAGCCGTTTTAAAAGCCATCAATGATCCGGCAGCTGTAAAGCCCTTAAAAAAATATATCAAAACCCATCACTTAAAAATGAGTCATCCGGAAGATGTACAAAAATTATTAGAATATTATTTTAAAGGGCTTAAGAGCTAAAAACCACATAAGACCAAAAATGACTTATGTGAACTTATCCCGAAAAATTCATAGAATTTTCATGCGACTAAGTAATACCAACAAATTTGGGTGTTTTCAAAACCCCAAATTTGTTGGTATTTCTGCCTGTCCCCCCCGACCTTCGTCGGGGGGGACAAAAAAATCATCATTTCATCAATTATAAAAGAGATTTCTCAGTCGCTCCTGCGTCGCTCGTTCGAAATGACACGCGATACAATTTCCTCAGTTCCTCAAATCAGAAGCAGAAGCAAAGTATGAAGCAATTAAATCGCACTTGGCACTTTCCACTAGGCACTTATAAATCCTCAGTTCCTCAACTCCTCAAATTGCAAGCAGTAATAAAGTCGGAAATAGAGCATATACATCAAAGAACTGAATATTCTACGAAGTAGAACAAATCATCAATTCCTCATATTATTCATACTCATTAATCCCATACAACAATTCCTTCATTTTACTACCGTTGATTTCTACGGGGCGGTAAGCCAGATTAAATTTTTGAATAGACACATCAATATCCGATTTTAGTTTGGTATAGGCAGGTGGCAGACTGCTACTGCATTGACGTTCGTTTTCGTAGCTGTTTAAGATGATTTTAAATTTTTGATAATATTGAACACCTTGGTCTATAAAACGGTTGTATTCATTGATGAATTGCAGCAGTTTGTCAATAGGAAAGTTTAGATTAATAAGCATTCGTTGGTAAGCGATGACTCTACTACTGTCTTGTTGTAGCGTTTGCATTTTGTCGAGATAAGTGTCTAATTTTTCCCGAATACTTTCCCAATCATCATTTTCGCGGCATTGTTTTAATGACGTGTGATAGCCCACCGGCTTGGTATAAGCCACAAACAAGCGCTCAATGTCACCAATCATTTTTTGGTTGGTTTTTTGCAAAAAACTCGTCTCAAAATAAATGGTTTTCAGGTCGTTGTTCATCCGCAGCGTAAAATCTAAGATACATTGGATATTTTCGAGTTCGGCTTCTTTTTCTTTGGGGTTGGCATCGGCACTAAACAACCCGATAAACATATCAATGGTGGACGTGTACATATTTTGCCCCAACAGATTGGTTAGCTTTAAACGTTTCTTTTTATCGGTCTTTTGTTTGATGAGTTCTTTAACCTTTTCAAATTCCGGATAATTATTGGGGTTGGATATTTTGTTGATTCCGTTAAAGGTGACCAAAGACGAAAAATGGTGGTCCAAACTCAACACCTTTTCATACAAGAGTTTGAT
>WFZY01000130.1 GCA_015489265.1 Flavobacteriaceae bacterium
AAGCCGAATTAAAAAAGTTTTTTAAACAAATTTTTCCGATATTTTTTGTCGGTATGCTTGGTATTTATCTACTACGATATTGGGCTATCATTCTGTTTTTTTCAGAAGCATATCTACCGATGAAATCTTTATTTTTATGGCAATTAGCCGGTGATTTTTTACATATTATCGCTTTAACCATCGCTTTTTTGATGTTGGCTCGGGCACATGTCCGGCAATATATGATTACCGAAATTGGTTTTTGGGTTATTTTCTATGTTTTAACCAAGATTTTTATGCCTGTTTACCAACTCAAAGGCGTGGTTATCGCTTATTTTGTTACTTATATTATATATTTTATCAGTTTGTTATTTTTATACAGAAAAATTTTGTTTACGCGAAAAACCATAAATTTGTAATTTATTATAATTGACAATAATGAAACCATGAATATTCTTATTATCAACGGACCTAATTTGAATCTACTCGGTAAACGGGAACCGGACATTTACGGTCATCAAAGTTTTGAAGATTTTTTTATAGAACTACGAAGTAAATTCTCTATACATAAGATTGATTATTACCAAACCAATCACGAAGGTAATATCATTGACAAGTTGCAAGAAGCTGACAATCAATATGATGCTGTTATATTAAATCCGGCTGCTTATACGCATACTTCCATTGCCATAGCCGATTGTATCAAGGCGATTGACTTGCCGGTAGTTGAAGTACATATTTCCGATATCAGCAAACGAGAAACATACAGACAAAAATCTTTTATAACCGAAGTAGCTACACATACAATAATGGGACTGGGCTTAAATGGCTATGCGCTCGCTATAGAATGGTTGCTGAAAAATAACCTTAATCAGTAAAAAATATTTACATTTGCACAAAATTTAATTATTGTATGCTCAAAAAAATTAAATATTTTTTCTTGCTAATTTTAGTCATAGGTGTAGCTGTCGGTGGCTACTTAATTTCATTGGATAGTGAATTTAAAGTCGTTAGAAGCCGACAAATCAATGCCCCGGCGAATTTAGTTTTTAACCAAATAGCCAATCTTAAAAATTGGGATAAATGGGCGCCTTGGAAAGATAAAGATTCATTAATCAAATTTGAATTTTCTGAATCAACCGATAAGGAAGGCGATTATTTCCGGTTTACCGATACCGATGGTAACCGGCAACGTTTGACCAATTTGACCTTATCACCGGATAGCTTGATTGTGCAATCCTTATCGTCTAACGAAACGACCCAAGAATACAAATGGCATATAACCCCAAATGACAAAGGCGTTAAGGTCAGTTGGACGGTTTCGGGTGAATTGCCGTTATTGCAACGTTTTTATGCCAAGCAAATGAACGATCTTATAGGACCTTCAATGGTACGCGGTTTAGAATTGATTGACCGTTCGGTCCATCGGGATATGGCAAAACACGAAACCACTATCCTAAAACCTGTTGATTTAAGTGCTACTTATTATCTGTATAAATCTGCCAGTTGCAAAATGGACAGTTTGGGCAAATATTTAGATAAATTACTTCCCGAAGTTGTCATTTATACGGTAAAAAATAAGATAGAAACCAATGGCAAACCTTTTGTTATCTATAATAAACGCGATAAAGCCAATAATTCGGTTATTTTTTCTGCCGCTATGCCGACCAAAGAAAAAGTTACGGTTAACGATGCCGGTATTTTGACCGGACAAACGCCCGGCGGACATTATCTTAAAGTCAAATATCAAGGTGATTATAAGTTTTTATCCGATGCTTGGGATGAAGCTTATCAATATATTGCATCAAATGCGCAATTTATTACAGATACGACACGAGAACCTTTTGAAGTTTATGCAGTCGGGCATACCAAATCATTAAATCCCGCAGATTGGTTTACTTATTTATACATTCCTTTAATTGAAGTTGAACCCAAAGAAATGACAGTAGAATGATACAGAAAATTTTATTGGTTTTTATAGGCGGCGGACTCGGAAGTGCTTTTCGATATTTAATTGGAATGGCACTCAACCGCAACGATTTTTTAACACCTTACGGCACCTTTTTTGTCAATGTTGTCGGTAGTTTTCTTATCGGCATATTAGCCGGATATAACTTACGGACTTTAAATTTGAATCACGAATATCAAGCCCTTTTGATAGCCGGTTTTCTTGGCGGTTTTACCACTTTTTCATCTTTTGCGTTTGAAAATATGGTAATGCTACAAAACGGCAAATTTTTATTGTTTCTATCTTACTTTTTCACGACACTAATAGTTGGTTTGTTTGCTGTTGGTTTGGGCTATTATATGTCGAAATATATT
>WFZY01000131.1 GCA_015489265.1 Flavobacteriaceae bacterium
ACACTATACTACTGTATTTATTAGCTCTGACAATAGTTTTAATCAGCAAAGATACCCAAACTTGTTTGTTCGATTGGTATTGTGTATCATCTAAGCAGCACTATTTGCAAGCAGCATTGATTCTGTATTTATATCTTTTGGCAATTGTCATTATCATTATTCAAACCTACAAATTGCTCGAAAAATTAGTCGCTAAAAAGAATCATTTACAATACTTTAAATACATCTTTTACGCTATTCCTTTCATAACAGCATTGTTGCTTTGGCTAATCGGCACTAACCGTTCCGACAGCTATTTATTTATCATTTTTTCTGCCATTATTGCCGTCTTAGGACTCTTGATGATTGAATTCCGTAAAAAATAGCTGAAATAATAAAAACCTTAGAGTGCTGTAGGTGCAATATCTTGACCACTAATTGGATACGTATATGGTTAGTGGCTGGTTTTATAGCTATTAATTTTCATTTGGCACAATCTTAGATTAAATGCAATACATTGAATTTAAACGATTAACCGCCATTAACTATATCTTTTGTTCTGTGCAGTTTTTTTAAAATAATGAATTGTCTAGCTTATTTTTTTCAATTGTTAATCTCCTTTCTGCTATACTAAAATAATCCTTATCTAATTCATATCCGATAAATTTTCTTTTTAATTTTAAGCAAGCTAAACCTGTGCTGCCACTTCCCATAAAAGGGTCCAATATTGTCTGATTTTCAAAAGAAATTAATTTTACCAAATGAAACATCAACTCAACAGGTTTTAATGTTGGGTGAGAATTAAAATCTTCCTTTTTTTGCCTGACTTTTGGGACCAAAAAGAATTTATCATAACCGTCGTTATGAGATTCTGTTCGAATTATATTTGCAGGCACTCTTCCTTTTGGATGTGGATTATGTCCAACTTTTGTTTCTCCATTGGCATAAGGTATTCTGGTTTCTTCAAAATTTAATGCACCTACTCCGTATTTAATAATATTTTGGGCTACATTCAAGCCTTTTTCAATGGGTTTTTGAATTAAAATAATGGGTTCATAAGCAGGTTTGAGACCAAGTCCGGCGCCTTTATATTTAATACCCAATTCCGACGCAGGTTCATATTTTAACTTTTCTTTACCTGCATAATAATTTGTAGCTCCATCTTTTTTATATCCTTGAACATAGTTATATTTCCCTACCACTTTACTATTTACACCAAGTTCTTTATCTATATCCAAAGCTACATCACGACTTTTAGGCATACCATTGAGATAAGACCAAAATAATACATCTTTAATAGTGAAACCACTATCTTCCAAATCAACCATAAGTCTATGCATTAGACGAATGGATGAAAATACTACGGCAAAAGCACCGGGTTTTAAAACACGAAAACTATTTTCCCATATTTCTCTTTTGGGCAAATCTTTATCCCAATAATTATTTTGATAAGATATACCATAAGGCGGGTCAGTTGCAATAGCATCAATAGAGTTGTTATCTAACTCTTTTAGCGGATAACTAGACGTGTTAAAAATTTTAAATTCTGACATCTTTCAGGTGTTTTAAGTCTTTTAGTTTTAACACATTTTTAAATGAATTATGATAATGTATCAAAAGTTGATACACAAACTTTTTTGTTTTATCAGGTGGAACAACAACGGAAAAACCATAATCTTTTATCATTTTTTGAATAGAGATGTTTTGTGTAGATCTTGTGCTTGAATTTGCGACAGCTCTAACACGTCTTAATAAATATTCACCTAAATCTTTATGTTGTCCGAAAACAATAAATTGTAAATCACTTGCACCTTTCCATATACCAACTGCCGTATATAATCTTTTATCAGAAAAAGCATGTGCTTTTTCTTCATTTGTATCGTTCCAAGTTCCGCCTAATCTTCTTGCAAAAATACTACACTGTTTTACTTCTAAAAACTTGTTTTTCTTACTGCTTTTTGCATCAAAACCGTGTTTGTCAAAATTGAGTAAGTCAAAACCTAGATAATTTGCTATAATAGCATCTCTAATTTCATTTATTGTAGTATCTGTATCCCAACTATCAAATTCTTCTTGGAATTTTGTTAATTCTTTAAGAGCAAAAAATCCTTTTATTCTGAAATCTCTTGGTATAGGTTTATAATTTCCTTTTTTAAAAATGTCCATTTATTCTATCATTTTAATGTGCTTCAAAGATAAAAATTTTTATTAAACATTGAAAATTTTCCAAATTGCACAGAATATCCCACATCCTACACTAAAACCCATCATTAATAATATAATTGTATCTTTGTCATAACAAACAAACGTACCGATGAACAAATATATATTTCTCATTATTGTTTTAAGCATTTTCTCTTGCAAAAAAACAGACAGAGATGATACTTATGACAATATCAATTTTAAACAAGAAATGCGTGATTTTGTCATACATATCAGTGATTATGCCAAAAATCAAAAACCCGGATTTAACATCATAACCCAAAACGGTGTCGAGCTGATTACTGTAAACGGAGCCCCGGACGGCATAACAGATTATGATTACGTCGATGGCTTAGATGCCCAATCTCAAGAAGAACTCTTTTACGGTTATGATGTTGACAATGTTGCTACATCACCGGACAAAACCCAATATTTAAAACAATTTCTCAATAAAGCCAAAGCTGAAGACAAAGCCATTTTGATAACCGATTATTGTAGCACGACAGACAACATCCGAAAATCCCGTGACAGTATAGCACACAATCATTATATCGGATTTGCGGCAACACACCGCGATCTGGACATAATTCCCCAACTGGCTATCCCCAACGAGAATAATCTTGATATTGACAATTTAAACGAAGCCGGAAATTACTTGTATTTTATCAATTACCAAAATTTCAACAACAAACAAAGACTATTAGAAAGTATAGCCAACACCAATTACGATGTAGTTATTATGGACCTGTTTTATCAAGGGCAATCTTTTACACCACAAGACTTGGCACTGTTGCGTCATAAACAAAACGGTGGTGAACGTTTGCTCATAGCTTATGTATCTATTGGCGAAGCCGAAGATTACCGTTATTACTGGCAGCCCACATGGAACAATGATCATCCCATATGGTTAGACGATGAAAACCCCGATTGGCACGGCAATTACAAGGTACGGTATTGGGAAAAAGATTGGCAAAATATCATTTTTGGGAATAATCAATCCTATATCAATAAAGTCATCAATGCCGGCTTTGACGGCGTCTTTCTCGATGTCATAGATGCCTACGAATTTTTTGAAGAAAAAACCAGATAAATAATGTCACAGCCTGTAATTAATGTATGCCTTTATGCCCTTATCACGGCAATAGCAACCGGATTTGGTGCATTACCCTTTATCTTTATCAAAAAAATCACCCCATCGGTCATGGGCGTGTCCAATGCCATTGCCGCCGGACTCATGACCGGAGCCAGTATCGGATTGGTCATCGAGGGCGTTGAAGTCAGCTATCCCAAAGTCATCATAGGACTTTTACTCGGTTTGTTTTTTATAGGAGCAGTCGAATGGCTATTATACAAAGCCGAACGATCACACCGTGACAGTCCCGGATTTTTAGTCCATAAAGAAAGTTTTTTCAAAAACTACAAAACTGCCATTATTATCATCATCGTGATGACGGCACATTCCGCTGCCGAAGGCATAGGACTGGGAACCTCATTCGGTGGTACATTCAAATTCGGGCTGATGATGACTATCGCTATCGCCATTCACAATATACCCGAGGGTTTGGCAATCAGTGCCCCATTGGTTGCCAAAGGTGTTTCTTGGTGGAAAGCCGCCTTATGGAGTATTTTTACCTCGCTACCACAACCCCTTTTTGCCGTCCCCGCCTATATGTTTATTAGCTATTTCAAACAATACTTGCCTATAGGATTGGGTTTTGCTGCCGGCGCTATGTTTTGGGTCGTTTTTGCCGACATCGTCCCCGAATCACAAGAAAACATGGAAAAAGAAAAATCCGGTACCATTATTGTTTTAGCCATGATTGCCATGCTTTATTTGCAATATATTTTATAGATTCCGGACGTGTCCCTGCCAAGTTTTCCACCACAGTAAGCCACAACGACTTGACAGGGTCGGGCTATCCGCTTATAGTCGCCTTGTTGCGCACTGTTGTTTTATCGGCGGTGCGGGGGCTTCCTG
>WFZY01000132.1 GCA_015489265.1 Flavobacteriaceae bacterium
AATTTTCGTTTAGCTTATGATACAGTTTTTCAAAAAATGCTTTACGTGCAGTATTTGCCAGTTCATTTTTCATATTATTTAGCTGATTTTGCAAGTTGGCTATTTCATCTAATTTTTCATCAATAATATGATATTTCTCAATCCTGTTTTTATCTGTCAATTTCAATAATTTTGTAATGTCTTCTTTCATAATCTGATATATTTTTTGGGTGTCATTTCTTTGATTTAAAAATCCTTTGATAAAATCGGTATATTGTTGCATAGCTGCAATCAACTGTGTGTCTTTAAAACGGCAAAAACCGACCAGTGCATTTAACCAAGGTAAAATATGATTGTTAAAATTAATAGGCACATATCGGTCACCCAATTCTTTTTTTAAATCATTGGGCAGACTATCTTCCGAAACGATTTTTCGTCCCCAACGGGTTAAATACAATACATAAATTTTATCTTCTGCAATGCCGTTGTTTTTTACTTTATCAACATAGCGTTTGATTTGCGCATTTTGATCACCGGCATAGTTTACTTTGTTTTCTATAATCACGGCATAACCGGCGGATTTATCCATTATCAAGATGTCAATCCGTTGTTTTTCGGTGGTGATTTCCGGCGTTTTAGGTTGCAACGGCAAATTGCAATGGTCAAAGAATTTTTCTAAAAATGTATAATGCCCGTTTTCTTGATATTGCAATAACTTGCTCAATATGCGACTGTGCGCATTCTCATTAATGTGCAACTCGTCGATGATATTGATGTGATAAGGCAAACTTTTTTTTATTTCTGCTATTTTATCTGAAACGTTTTTTGCTAATTCTAAATTTTCCTTGATAGTTTTTGTTTCCATAAATTAATTTTACAAGTTTTAATTATAAGCATTTCAACGGCTTTAAAAGACGGATTAAAGCATTGGGGCTACATTCTGTAACTGATATCCGGCGGTAGATTGTATTTGAGTCTGATTTTTTTACGTTCGGTTTTAGCATCATAATCTTTTAAAATCAATGGCTTGTTTAGACGGATTTTATCTATGGCTTCAGGGATACGACTGTCCTTTATATAATCCAGTACCACTGTTCGCATCGGCGGGTCTCTGTAAATGAGAATATCTAACAGGTCATATAATTGCAACTCTAAAAATTTACTTGTTACAAAATCACTGATAGCGTTTCCCCAACAACAAATTACCGTATCAATAGGATAATCGGGATTGTCTAAAAGCCGGCGTAAAATACCGGTATTCTTTTGGGTATAAGCCGCAATGGGTTGGTCATAAAAATAATCTGCTATCATTAAATCCGACGGATAAATAAATGCCATTAACCAGCCGTCATAACCCAACTGCCGGCTCATCATTTCGGCTTTGTTATATAGAACCGGTTTGAGAAAAGGGTAAGCCGCCATAAATAAAAGGTTGTTTTTCAAACTCTTTTTACCTTTTAAGTATAAGATTTTCGGATGATTAGGGTCGCGATATTCAAAATAGCCCGTTTTCATTTTTTTCTTCTTTTTATTTTTTCAAATTCCGGTTGATATTTTTCATGTAAAATATTTTCAATGACTTGTCTTAATTTATCCCCTTGTTTTGGATTTTCAGATCCCTTGAATTCCGTCCAATAGATTGTTAATTTTGACCTATTGTTTGAAAAAAAATCAATCCACCTTGTCGATTTCGGATTTATTCGGTTTTGTGATGCATAGTAGTGGCTTTTAATCCGGCTCCAAATAGGACGTCCTATCCCAATATATAAGCATTGTCCGTTTTTAAAAATGGCATAAATTCCCATAGTAGATTTATGGTTATTGATTTCCGATTTAATTTTGTCAATGATGAGATTTCTATTTTCGAAATCGGTATTAAAATCAAGCTCAAAATGCGCCCATTTTTTTTGAATATCCATTTTGTCTTTAAATGCTAAGATTTTTGAAGCGATTTGTTCCAGTTTTTCCATTGGTTTATATTCTTTTAAGAATTATTTTTTCAATTTCAGTCAAAGTTTCGCCGTTTTTACCTGTTTTACCTTGTCTTGCCAAAACTTTGTACAAAGTATCCAAATCTTTGGTCGATAAACTGTCAAGATAGTCTGTAAAAGTTTCTATTTTTTTATGGGTTTGGCTTTTCTTTTGCATATCTGTTTTTTTTAGATTTCTACGGCAAAGTAAAAACCATAAATACCCAAAACACGGGTATTTGTATTATTTCTGATAATTTTTTTGCATTTCTGTTAGTTCATTTAGCAATTCTTTTCGTATAAATTCCGGTTTCAAAACCACGACATGCTTGCCGTAATGTTTAATCCATTGCAAGAGTTCAAAATTATACCGGACACGATATTTGAACCGGTGCCATTGCCCTTTCTTTCCTAAATATTGTTGTGATGGATGAAAGCTCAAAGTTTTAAAATAATGGGCTTGTTGGTCACTGACACCCAAGACCAAATCAATAACATCTCCTGACAAACTCGCCCCGATAGTTTGTTTATAAGCACTTACAAAATCTTGTTTTTTTGTAAATTTTTGTTTCAATATTTGAAGTTTTTTGATGCGGTCCAAGGCAAAAACCGGTTGGGGTTTATCAAGTTCCGGTTTACGATTTGCCACTACATACCAACGGTTTTGATATTCGCGTAATAAAACCGGTTCAATCGTATAAGTTTTAGGGAAATCTTCAAAAAATGACCGGTATTCAAGTTGTATTTTATGCTGATTTTCAACGGCTTTGATAATATCTTTTAAATACTCAAGTCCATCATTTCTCCGGTCGTTACTGATAGAAATATAACTACTTGCAATATACTTTTTCTCTCGATGCTCTTGTATGATTTGATGAAACAATAAAGATTTAGCAAGATTGTAATAAGTATGATAATCAGGATCGGATGCTTCTTCATCGATATAAAAAAAGTTAGAATCGGGATGTCCGGTTCGTTTGGCTTTGATGTCAAGCTTAAATTGTTCATCAATATAATTGAGAATACGTGTAATCGTGTTTTTTGAATGCGGATAATCACTCGCTTTTAAAAATTCTCCATAAGATTTACGGGTATATTTCGGACAGGTTTTACAAAGTAAGTTATCGATAAGATGAATGGCTTGGTATAACATAACACATTATTTAAACAAATATAGTTGTTTTTTAATAGTTATGTATGTTCCCGAAGCTTAATTTTATAATTTATAACACTACATTTTTTCGATAACCAAGTGTTCCGGTTGGTCTTTTTGGGCATATGACAAGATTGTGTGCACCATTTGGTAGTAATATTCCGGATTTTCAACAAAATCAATATCGCTGATATCCAAAATCAAGATGTTAAGGTCTTTTTGGGTTTTGATAAAATTCATATATCCTTCGTGAATCTGCTCTAAATATTCACCCGTTATGGATTGTTCATATGAACGTCCGCGTTTTTTGATATTTTTTAGTAAGCGATCCACATTTTGATATAAATAAATGTATAAATCGGGCTTGACCAAGTCACGATACATAAAATTAAAAATCTTGCGATACAAAGCATATTCGTCATCTGACAATGTTACCTTGGAAAAAATCAAAGATTTAAATACATAATAGTCGGAAATGACGGAAGTTTTGAACAAATCGTATTGCGACAAATCATCGGTTAATTGTTGGTATCGATCAGCCAAAAAAGACATTTCCAAAGGAAAAGCATAGCGTTTTTGATCTTGGTAAAATTTGGGTAAAAACGGATTTTCTTCAAAACGTTCCAAAACCAGTTTAGCATTGACATCATTGGCAAATTGCGTTGCAAAAGTGGTTTTACCGGCACCAATATTGCCTTCTATAGCGATGAAATTATATGGAAAGTTGTTGATTTTCAATTGTTTATTTATTAATTTGACCGGTGTTTTATCAGGGGATAAAGTTAGTAATTCCCGATGACTTTTTTGCAAAACCGGATGAAAAAAATCCGGTAAAATATCATTTAAAGGTTTTAACACGAAGTTTCGTTGTGTTAATAAAGGATGCGGTACTTGTAAATCAGGGGTATGAATTTGCCGGTCGTCAAAATATAAAATGTCTATATCTATCAAACGATTTTGGTATTGTCCGTTTTGCGATTTGCTTTGACGTCCTATAATCCGTTCGATAAGCTGTGTCTTTTGTAATAATTCTGTTGGTGATAAACCGGTTTGCATGCTTAAAACTATATTAAAAAAATCATTGCCATCAAACTGCCAAGCCCGGGTTTCAAAAACCGATGAGATGCTATTGATTTTTCCGGCAAATAGATGGAGCAAATCAACCGTTGATTGTAGGTTTTTAAAACGATTGCCAAGATTACTGCCAAGCGATAGAATAACTTTGTGCATAGTGTTTTTGAGGATTTGAGAATTTATTGCTACTTCATATCTTATTATTTATTATGATGTTTACACATTGTTTCAAATAATAATTCTACTTATGATTTGAGAAAATGAGGAATTAAAAGTGCTGGGTGAAAAGTACCAAGTGCCGAGTGTGGTTTGATTGCTTCATACTTTGTTTCTGCTTCTGATTTAATGATTTGAGCAAATGAAAAATTTATATAAATTGACCAATATCGAATAGCACACTTATCCACTTTCTACTTAGTACTGATAAATCAAGTTAAATAAGCTAAAAACATAGCCAAAAAAATTAACAAAAACTTTCGGATATTAAACCGGTGCGAATGTTCATTTTCAAATAAAATAGTCGTTCCGATATGTGCTAAAATTCCAACCACAAAAGCATTGATATAAGCACCATAAGTCAGCATAAATCCGGCATGATTACCTAGAAATGCTGCCAAAGGACTCATCAAAGCAAAGCCGGTCAACAACCCGAGAATTTTAGTTTTTGACAAGCCGGCTTCTATCATTACAGTCGTCAGTACAATAGCTATGGGTAGTTTGTGTATTAAAATACCATAAAAATAACTCGTGTGCAAATGTTGTCCTTGATTGATTGGCAGTCCTTCCATAAAAGCATGAATAGCCAAACTGAGCCATAACAACCAAGGCGCTTTGCCGTCAAAAGCATGCTTGTGTCCATGTTCGGCACCGTGTGAAAACAATTCCAAAATCAATTGAAAGACGATACCACTCATAATCAAAATACCGGCTGTTTTACCGTTTAATTCATCATAAATATCCGGTAGCAAGTGAAAAACAATGATCGACAGCAGATAAGCCCCACTAAAACTCAATAACATCTTAACGTATTGATTATCAACATCTTTAAGACGGAACGCTAAAAAACCGCCTGTCAAAACCGTGAAAAAAAGGATTAAATAAATCATAAGTTTGTTGAAAGTTAAAAGTTGATAATTATACCTATCAATTAGCCATTTACTTTACTCTTTTGGGATTATTCGTTACAAAACTCTTCCAACTGCCGTATTTTTTGGTTTTACCGGTTTGTCCCTTGTTAAAATAATGACAAACGGCTACTGCCAAACCGTCCGTTGCGTCAAGTTTGGTGGGTAAAACGGAAATATTGAGCAAACGCTTGAGCATTGCCGCCACTTGTTCTTTACTGGCATTACCGTTGCCGGTGATTGCCATTTTGACTTTTTTGGGCAAATATTCGGTTATCGGTACTTCGCGATACAAACCGGCAGCCATAGCTACACCTTGCGCACGCCCCAATTTGAGCATCGATTGGACATTTTTACCGAAAAAAGGCGCTTCGATTGCCAATTCATCCGGATGAAATTCGTCAATCAACTGCAAAGTACGTTCAAATATTTTTTTGAGTCGCAAACTGTGACTGTCGTATTTGTTTAGAATCAATTCGTCCATTAAAATCAATTCCAATTCATTTCCGGTTACTTGAATCATACCAAATCCCATAACGGTCGTTCCCGGGTCTATTCCTAATATGATTTTTTCTGTTTTCACACTTCTAATTTCTAAAATCTAATTTTTTTGTTTACTTTGCAATGTATCAAATGTATAAACTTCTGACAAAATATCATAATTTAATTTTTAAAACAGGTAAAATACTCTTGAGTTTTGCCGCTGTTTATTATCTGTGTCAACACCGGCATTTAAAACTGATGTGGCAAGATTTTACCGGTTTGTTATCGATTAAATTTGTCATAATATTGTTGTCTTTCAGTATTTTAAATTGGTTTTTCGAAATCAAAAAATGGCAATACTTAGCCGGCTATATCCGAACGCTTAGTACCAAAGATGCAGCCAAACAAAGTTTAATCAGTTTTTCTTTATCTTTATTAACACCCAATCGTGTCGGAGAATACGGTGCCAAAATGTTGTTTTTTGACGCAAAATATGCTAAAAAACTCATCGGATTGACTTTAGTTGGCAATTTGTCGCAATTGGTCATTACTTTAACCGCAGGATTCTTGGCTATGATTTACGCTTATCACACCGGAATATTTAATGAAAATATTGATTTACAGCTCTGTACAAACCATTCTGTAATTCTTGGCATCTTGTTAGTAACCGGTATTTTTATCATTTGGCTGCTCGTTAGCCGGTTTAAAAAACAGCAACGCTATCCGGCATTACAATCTCGTGTTTGGTTGCAAAGTACCGGCTATGCTTGGTTGCGCTATCTGATTTTTTCGAGTCAGTTTGTATGGCTGCTATTGTATTTTAATACACATTATAATCCGGCGCATTTGTACGCCGGTGTATCGTTGGTTTATTTGGTGGCGGCATTTATTCCCATTTTGGCTTTTATGGACTGGGCGGTCAAAGGCAATACCGCTATTTGGATTTTTTCCGGTTTACACATCAGTAGCGGTCTTGTCCTGAAAATTATAGCACTCATGTGGTTTGGTAATTTTTTGTTACCTTTTATAGCGGGGCTGATTTGGCTGTGGACTTCTAAATCTTTGAAGCAATGAGTTTAATGCTATTTTTAGCCGGATTTTATATTATTTGGATTGGACTGATTGGGTGGGGTTTTTATAAAATACCGGAATTTGTAACTCAAACACAAACGCCAAAAAATCGTTTTAGTATCGTTATCGCTTTTAAAAACGAAGCAGAAAATCTGCCACGATTGATTCATTCATTGCAAAAATTACAGTATCCCGATACGTTTTTTGAAATCATTATGATTGACGACACTTCTGTAGACGGTTCTGCTAAAATCCTTGAAAATCAACCTGATATCAAATTGTTAAAAAATTCGGGAAAAGGTAAAAAACAAGCTTTGCAAACCGGTATGGCACAAGCACAATTTGAATGGATTGTCAGCATCGATGCCGATTGTGAAGTTACACCAAATTATCTGCAAACTGTAAATACTTTTATTTTGCAAAAACAACCGGAAATGCTTTTAGGTCCGGTGCGGTATTTTGATTCAAAACATTTTTTAGGACAATTTCAGCAATTTGAGTTTTTATGCTTGCAAGCATTAACCGTAGCCGGTGCCGCTTATGGAAAACCTTTTTTAGCCAATGGTGCCAATTTGATTTTTAGAAAACAAAGTTTTGAAGCTGTTGGGGGCTATGACGGCAATATGGCTAT
>WFZY01000133.1 GCA_015489265.1 Flavobacteriaceae bacterium
GATATGCAAATTCCCGTGTTGGATATTAATTTGGGAAAAGTAACCGTTCCTAATCAAAATATTGATACACAACAACTTAATGAAGCTTTAAAGGAAATTGGTTTTGAATTACTGCAAGATAAAAATGCTATTATATCTGCCCAAGTCAAAGCTTTACTGATTGACTTGATTCATTACCGGACAGACGATACTAAACTCAATTTTTCCGATTACTTGCAGGAGCATTTAAAAATAGATTATGCCGTTATTTCCAAAATATTTTCTAAAACGGAAGGGCTTACCATTGAAAAATTTATTATCCTGCAAAAAATAGAAAAGGTTAAGGAATTGATAGATTACGGCGAACTCAATTTTTCGGAAATAGCTTACAAACTGCAATACAGCAGCGTTTCACACTTATCGCGGCAGTTTAAAAAAATTACCGGACTGACTCTTTCACAATATAAAAACCAAAGTGACAGCAAAAGAAATCCGTTAGACCGGATTAAATGAAAAATCTATAAAACCTAACACAAAAAGCCCGCTAAACAGCGAGCTTTTTTGTTCAAATAAAATAGAACAATTATTTTTTAGGTCTGGGTTCTGATGACACAGATAATTTTTTTCTACCTTTGGCTCTACGGCGAGACAAAACTTTACGCCCTTCTTTAGTAGACATTCTTTCACGGAAACCGTGCTTGTTTCTTCTCTTTCTTTTGGATGGTTGATAAGTCCTTTTCATAATTACAATCTATTAATAAATTCTTTAATTTCGTAAATATATTTACACCGGAACATAACGGCATAAAAATTTTCTGCAAAGCTATAATTTTTTTTTGAAAAAAAAAGTTTTTTTGCTTTAAAGTTTTAAGCCGGAATACACTTGCTTGCTTTTCTGTCTTATTAAGATTTCAACAAATTATATTCGGTTTTTGGCAGATAAATGTTAAAATTCTTTTACATTATTTATTTTTTGACAGCAAACCTAATTTTAATGATATTAGTCATTTTTTAAGCTTTTTTTCATAACTTTGCTAATCATAAGAATAACGCTTTCAGTTATCAAACATGATATCTGAAACATAAAAGCACAAACAATGAAAAATTGCAATCTTTGTTTAATTCATCAATTAAATTCTTTCAAAACACTTTCCAAAAAGGATTTAGATTATATATCAGAGCATAAAAAAGTCTTACATTTTAAAAAAGGCGATTTAATTCTCGAAGAAGGCAAGCCCAGTCGTTCTGTTTATTGTTTAATGTCAGGAAAGGGAAAACTTTCTAAATATAATTCATCCGGCAAGGAACAAATTATTCGTTTTGTCAAATCCGGAAACTTAATCGGATACCGTTCGGTTTTTAACAATGAAGCTATCACGCTTAATTTAACAGCTATTGAAGATGTTACGGCTTGTGCCATTCCAAAAGAAGTCTATAAAAATCTGCTGGGGAATAAAGATTTTACACTCGAAATGCTACGCCTATTAAGTAACGATTTAAAACTGGCAAATATGATTATCTCGCACTTGGCCCAGCATTCCGTTAGAGAACGTTTGGCAGAAACTTTATTGCACTTGGAAGATATTTTCGGTACGGACAGAGAAGGCAATATCAATATACTTTTATCTCGTGAAGAACTAGCCAATATCATCGGAACGGCATCCGAATCGGTTATCAGAATTTTATCTTCCTTTAAAAAAGAAAATATTATCTTTTCAAAAGCCAAGAGAATCAAGCTGTTGGACAAAAAAAGACTGTATAATATTGCCGAAGGACTAGAACCCAAATAATCATGAGCGTTCATAAAGAATATAAAAAAATTACCACCAAGCGCTTGTTTGACATGAAACAAGCCGGTGAAAAAATTGCCATGCTTACGGCTTACGATTACACCATGGCAAAAATCTTGGATGCTACAGGCATTGACATTATTCTAGTGGGTGATTCGGCTTCCAATGTTATGGCAGGGCATGAAACGACTTTGCCCATTACACTTGACCAAATGATTTATCATGCTTCATCGGTTATCAGAGCCGTTAATCGTGCTCTGGTGGTCGTAGATATGCCTTTTGGAACCTACCAAGGCAATTCAAAAAAAGCTTTGGAATCAGCCATCCGCATTATGAAAGAATCCGGCGGTCATGCCGTCAAACTCGAAGGCGGTGAAGAAATAGCCGATTCTATTACGCGCATTTTAAGTGCCGGTATTCCCGTGATGGGACATTTGGGTTTGACGCCACAATCCATTTACAAATTCGGGACTTATACCGTTAGAGCCAAAGAAAAAGAAGAAGCTGAAAAACTGGTTAAAGATGCCAAACTCTTGGAAAAATTAGGTGTTTTTGCTTTGGTTTTAGAAAAAATTCCGGCTGCTTTGGCAGAGCAAGTTGCTAAAAGTGTCAAAATTCCAGTGATTGGTATCGGTGCCGGTTCGGGGGTTGACGGACAAGTCTTGGTCATGCACGATATGCTGGGAATGACCAAAGATTTTAGCCCGCGTTTTTTAAGACGTTATGCCGACTTGCATCAAATTATGACCGATGCTTTTTCGCAATATATCAAAGATGTCAAGTCAATGGATTTTCCTAATGAAAAGGAACAATATTGATGAAAACGCATCTTGACAATCTGCAAATTGTTTATGAAGACAATCATTTAATCGTTATCAACAAACGTCCCGGCGATATTGTACAAGGCGATAAAACCGGTGATACACCACTGTCGGACATCGTTAAAGCTTATATCAAAATTAAATATCACAAACCCGGCAATGTTTTTCTCGGTGTGGTGCATCGCATAGACCGCCCGACCAGCGGTTTGGTTATGTTTGCCAGAACTTCCAAAGCGCTAACACGACTTAATAATGCGCTAAAGAACAAAGAAATACAAAAAACCTATTGGGCTATTGTCAAACAAAAACCCAATCCGGATGCCGGCACATTAGTGCATTATTTGAAAAAAAATCCGAAAAAAAATAAGACAACGGTTTTTGAAACGCCAACCAAAGATGCCAAAAAAGCCATATTGCACTATAAGACGTTGGCATCGTCAGAGCGGTATCATCTAGTTGAAATAGATTTGGAAACCGGCAGACCGCATCAAATCAGAGCGCAACTGGCAAAAATAGGCAGCCCGATTAAAGGTGATTTGAAATACGGCTATCCGCGCAGTAATCCCAATGGTGGCATTTCGCTACACGCTCGAAAAATAGACTTAATACATCCCGTCAAAAAAGAACCGCTGACCATAGTTGCCGAACCGCCGGAAAATGATATTTGGAAGTTATTAGTGGAAAGTAGAAAGTGAAAAGTGGAAAGTGCCGATTTCTATAAAGCTTTCTTTTTCATAAGGTCTGTTTAAAATCATCGGCTACGAATTGGTCATCGGTCTTGCATTTTTGTTTGAGCCGTTTCATGTCTGACAGCCATTGATTGCCGTCAAAAAATTCCAAACCTTTAAAATCGCGCATCTTGTACATGGCTTTGGTGCCATAACAGGTGCCGAGATAAACTTCTTTTAAATCGTTTGCTTTTGCCCAGCCAATCGTTTTATACATCATCCATTTACCCAAACCCAGGCGGCTGTGTTGCAAATCGTAGAATGAAAACCAATAATGAAGGATATGATCAGTCATTACGGCAAATACATAACCCAAAACATTTTGTTGCGCATCTTTAAACTCAAATATGTGTGTCAAATAAGGCCAATTATAAATATATTCAAAACGTTCCGGTGGCATAGCGCCGTCGAAACGCACCGCAGCATAGTTCAAACAAAATTGCTTAA
>WFZY01000134.1 GCA_015489265.1 Flavobacteriaceae bacterium
AAGAGTTGTTGCTGTTTAACATTTACTTTATAAACTTTATTCCAAGGCGCCACAAAATGAAAGCCCTCACTAAGTTGTATTTGCGTCGTATCCACCCCATTACCGAAAGTTTTGTACAAAACACCTTTGTATCCGGTTTCTATCGTTGTCATTGATGATAAAAGCATGATAATCAATACAAATAACAAAATTCCTCCCCCGATGCCTATTTTTAATTTTTTATCAACTTTTTGATAAGTTTCCATATATTTAAGGTTTATGATTTGGGTAAAAATACAAAAAAATATATACTTTACACAGCTTTTTGTAACGAAACTTACATTAAGATTGTTTACAATATCTTTACAGATTAGAAAAAAAATTGTAGTTTTGCTACTTGTATACATTCAAATAACCAAAGTAACAAATCATAGACTATATAAAATATGAAGCCATTACAAAAGAAACTAGCAGAGTATCGTATTCCGCAAATGTTTATGGAACAAGGCATTTACCCTTTCTATCATCCCATTGAAACGGGACAAGACACCGAAGTTATATTAAGGGGTAAAAAAACATTAATGTTTGGTTCCAACAGTTATTTGGGACTGACCCAACATCCGGAATTGATTGAAGCCGGTAAACAAGCGCTGGATAAATACGGTACGGGAGCTTCCGGCTCTCGCTTGATGAACGGTAATCTGGATTTACACGAACAGTTAGAAGCCGAACTAGCAGCATTTGTCGGTAAAGAAGCCGCTACTGTTTTTAGTACCGGTTTTCAATCTAACTTAGGAAGTATAGCCGCACTCGCCGGACGAAATGACTATATTTTACTCGATGAAAAAAATCACGCATCTATCATAGAAGGCACCCGTTTGTCTTTTGCCAAAATCATCAAATATCGCCATAACGATATGGAAGATTTGGAAAAAAAATTGCAATCACTTGATCAAGATCGCATTATCTTGATTGTTATGGACGGTATTTTCAGCATGGAAGGTGATATTGCGCCTCTAGACAAAATCACCGATTTGGCAGACAAATACAATGCTTCTATCTATGTCGACGATGCCCATTCTTTAGGCGTTTTAGGTAAAAACGGTGCCGGTACTGCCGACCATTTCGGCGTAACCGACAAAGTTGATATCATTATGGGAACTTTTAGTAAATCCTTGGCATCATTAGGCGGATTTGTTGCCGGCAGTAAAGATGCTATCAATTTCTTAAAACACAATGCCCGTGCGCTGTTATTTAGTGCAAGTATTCCCCCGGCTTCGGCTGCTACGGTATTAAAAGCACTTGAAATTATCAAACGTGAGCCCGAACGCATTGACCGTTTATGGGAAAATACCAATTACGCTAAAAAATTATTAGTAGAAAACGGTTTTGACATCGGTGAAAGTACAACACCTATTATTCCTATTCATGTGGGCGATGATATTAAAACCTATCACTTGGCTACCATGATGTTGCAAAATGGGGTTTATGTCAATCCGGTTGTACATCCTGCCGTAGAAAAAGGCAAAGCAATCTTGCGTTATTCATTGATGGCAACCCATACCAAAGAACAAATAGACCGTTCTATAGAAGTTTTAATCCAATCTGCTAAAAAACTTTAATTTTTTTAAACGACTCAATTATGGCACCTATTGAAATCAAAGAAGTACAGTCCAAAAAAGATTTAAAAAAATTCATCGCTTTTCCCGACCAACTTTACAAAGGAAATCCTTACCGGGTGCCGCCCTTGCATACTTTTGAAATATCGACACTGGATAAAACCAAAAATCCCGCCTTTGAATTTTGCGATGCCAAATATTGGTTGGCTTACCGCGATGGTAAAATCGTCGGGCGTATTGCCGGTATTATCAATCATAAGTCCAATGAGATTTGGAATGAAAAAAATGTACGTTTCGGTTGGATTGATTTTATTGAAGACCAAGAAGTTGCCGATGCATTACTGAACCAAGTTGAAGAATGGGGTAAAGAACAGGGCATGACCGGCATACACGGACCGCTCGGTTTTACAGATATGGACTTGGAAGGTATGTTGGTTGAAGGTTTTGATGAACTCTCAACCCAAGCCGAAATTTATAATTATCCGTACTACCCCAAATTTATGGAAGCACTCGGTTTTCATAAAGATACCGACTGGTTACAAATGGAATTGGATTTACACATCAAAGAAGTACCCGAAAAAATCAAGCGTATTTCTAAATTAATACAAGAAAAATACGGTTTACGGTACAAAAAATTTAAAAGTGCCAAGCAAATCAAGCCCTATACGCAACAACTTTTTGATTTGATTAATTTGTCCTATCAAGATTTGTACGGATTTGTGCCGCTGACCCAAAAACAAATTGATTATTATACCAAAATGTATTTTGATATGGTCAATCCCAAGTATGTCGGTATGGTTGTCGATAAAAATGATAAATTAATCGGGTTTGGTTTGGGCTTCTTATCCTTATCAAAAGCCATGCAAAAAGCCAAAGGAAAAATGTTGCCGTTCGGCTGGTTTCACTTGCTCAAAGCCATGTATTACAACGATACTATAGACTTACTTTTACATGCTGTGCATCCGGATTATCACGGTAAAGGTGTACCGGCTATATTTTATGAAAATATGACCCAAGCTTGTATTGACAACGGGGTTACCAAAGCCATTACCAGTCATATTTTGGAAGACAACAAACCTTCTTTACAAATGTTTAAAAATTTTAAACACCGCCAACATATGCGACGTCGTATTTATGCTAAAGAATTTTAACCGGTTGTTTTATTTAAAATGTTGCACTTATATAAAAAATTAAGTCTCGTGGATGTGGTTAACTTGTTCTTTTGGTTAGCCATTTTCATTTTTTACATCATTAGTTTCCGGGTTTCCGCTTATAAATTACATGGTTTTTTATTACTTGGCGGTTTATTGATTTTTATGGCATACATCGTCAAAATCCGGCAACTGCCCAAATATAAAACATGGCAAAAATATTTGCTTTTGATTTATCCGGTATTCTTTTTAGTCATGATTTTTGACGGTATTCACTTGGTATTACCATATATCAATTCGCATGTTTACGACCGGCAACTTTATGAAATAGATCATTGGTTGCTAGGCGTCAATCCGACGGTTTGGATAGAGCGTTTCATTAATCCGTATTTGACCGAGTTGCTGTATATTTTGTATTTCTTTTATTTTCCGATGCCATTGTTTATCTTGGGTTATTTGTACCGGCATAAAAAATTTAAAGAGTTGGACAAGGCAGTGGTTTTTATTTTTATCACCTATTACGGCGCCTATTTGCTATACTTTTTGGTGCCGGCGCTCGGACCACGTTATTATCCCGAACTGGTTGCACAGCAAAAGGTTTCATTGAACGGCTTATGGCTCACCGACATCATCCGGAATACCATCAGCTCATTGGAACACAATAAATTTGATGCTTTTCCGAGTTTGCATACGGCTATCAGCGTGGCTACGGTCATTATCGTAGCACAATATCGTAAAAAGTGGTTATGGTTTTTTATCCCTGTTTTAATTGGTATTTTGATTTCGTTGATTTATTGTCGTTACCATTATTTTATTGATATGATTGGCGGATTGGTTTGGGTTAGCATCGCTTTTGCAATTACTGAAAAATTTTATGATAAACTCTATCAAAAATATTTTGTACCTTTTATTAGATAGTGCGAAGTGGAAAGTGCGAAGTGGAAAGTGCCGAGTGGAAAGTGCGACAAGGCTTACTTTGACACATTCAGTTCCTTAATTCCTCAACTTATAAATAAAAGTTGTCGTGTGAAACACGAAATATTCATTAAATAACAAAATAATCTATGAAGCAAAAAAACTCATCAGTTCTTCAATTTCTAAAACAAATAGACTTCGATTGGCGTGATATACACACCTATATCATTCTTTTGAGTGCACCTGTTTTGCTAACCATTTACCGTTATCATGCCTATCCGGGGTTTTTTACGGCGGATTTTGATTTTGGTTTGGCTGCCGACCAAAATTTGCGGATCAATCAATTCATACGGTTTTTCGGTTTGTTCTTTATGCTTCCGGCTGTTTATATCAAATTTGTCATGCACCGAAGCTTAAAAGATTACGGGTTTGGTTTAGGTAATATAAAAACCGGATTGAAACTATTGATTTTCTTGATTCCCGTTGTTTTTATCGCTATCTATTTTGCTGCCGATATGCCTGATGTTCGCTCTGAATATCCTTTAGCAAAATCTTTATTACAAGAGCAAAATCATTTATTATTTTATGAAATCGGCTATGTTGTTTTCTACTATATTGCTTGGGAATTTTATTTTCGTGGATTTTTGTTATTCGGCTTAAAAGACCGGTTTGGTGCGTTTAATGCGATATTAATCCAAACGATTTCATCGTGCTTGGTACATATCGGCAAACCCGAAGGTGAAATCATCGGCTCTATTATAGTCGGGATTCTTTTCGGTATAATTGCCTTGCGGACTAAATCTATTTGGTATGTTTTTATCCTACACGCTTTGATTGGGGTATTGACGGATTTGTTTATTATTTATTAGTGCGAAGTGGAAAGTGAAAAGTGCGAAGTGGAAAGTGCCGAGTGGAAAGTGCGAAATGGAAAGTGCCGAGTGGAAAGTGCGAAGTGCTAAGTGGAAAGTGCCAAGTGCGAAGTGGAAATTAACACCGGTTTAAACTTTGGTCTCATAAAATTAATGTAATTTTGTGATTCAAATATTTAGACTATGACACTTAAATTGATATTTCTTACATTATTGATATTAGCCCTAGGCGTAATGGGCATTGCCGTTAAAATTATCTTGAAAAAAGATGGGCGTATTGAAGGGACTTGCGCCAGTTTGAATCCGGAAACCAATCCCGATAATAAACCCTGCTCATTCTGCGGGCGTACCCGCGAAGAATACGAAGGCAACTGCGACCACGAACTGCACCGCAAGATAGCCGAAGAAAAAGCCAAAGGTGATTTAACCAAATTTATCGAAAGTTTGAATAAAAGTAAATAAATGGTGTGGCAGTTAGTTGTTTTCGGGCTATTTCTTGTATTTTCATTGAGTTTATTTTGCTATTACTTGTGTATTTTCAGATTAATAGTCAATAAAACCGAATCAAAAAGCCAAACTTCAACGTTACCTGTTTCGGTAATCATTTGCGCCAAAGATGAAGCCGAAAATCTTAAGCAATTCTTGCCCGAAATTTACCGTCAAAATTATCCCGACTATGAAGTGGTTTTGATAGACGACCGGTCGATTGACGATACTTTTGATGTCATGCAGGATTTTGAAGAACGTTTTCCGGATAAAACCCGCTTGGTTAAAGTCAATTTTAATGATGATGAACGACTACGCGGTAATAAAAAATACGCCTTAACTTTAGGTATAAAAGCTGCGAAACATCCCTATTTGCTCTTTACCGATGCCGATTGTAAGCCGGCATCAGCAAATTGGATACAACAAATGGTACAAAAGTTTAGCCAATCTAAACAATTGGTCTTGGGATACGGTAAATACCAAGTACAAACCGGTTTTTTAAACAAGCTGATTCGCTTTGAGACCGTGCAAACCGCTTTACAATATCTTTCGTATGCTCTAAAAGGTATGCCGTATATGGGGGTTGGTCGCAATTTGGCTTACACCAAAGACTTGTTTATGGAAAACAACGGATTTTACACCCATTTGGACATTTTGTCAGGCGATGACGACTTGTTTGTAAACGAAGTAGCTACCGCAGACAATACGGCTGTTTGTTTGCATCCGGATAGTTTTACAATATCAAAACCTAAACAAACTTTGGGTGATTTTATCAGGCAAAAACGCCGTCATATCGGCACGGCGCAATATTACCACTTAAAACACCGTTTACTTTTGGCATGGTATTTTATCAGCTTATCCGGCTTTTGGCTGACGGCTGTATTGTTGTTAGCTGTCCGATATCAATGGCAAATCGTTTTAGGCATTGTTTTTGTAAGATTGGCAACGGCTTGGTATATCAACTACAAAGTCAATAAACAATTGCAAGAACCGGGGTTAACCGGTTGGTTTCCCGTTTTGGAAATATCTTTGATACTCATGCAGTTGTATTTTTTTGTCTTAAATCTGTTTAAAAAACCGGAATATTGGAACAAGTAAATCAACATATCAAGGCGGCACTCAACGGCAAACAATCGGCTTATGATTATTTGCTCAATCGCTATTGGAATGATGTGTTTCGGTTTCAAAAATCACGGATTAACAATCAGAACGATGCCGAAGATGTTACCATTCAGACCTTTGCCAAGGCATTTGACAATCTGAAACAATTCAATCCGAAATACGATTTTAAAAACTGGTTGCTGATGATGTCCAAGCAAGTTTATATTGACTCACAACGTAAAAAGAAGCATGATTTTGTATCAATCAAAGAAGAAAACGAAGTGTTTCAATTACCCGATAAAGAACTGACTGCCGAAGACCGGATGATTTTGGAACAAAAACTCTTGCAAGTTAAACAAGCTATCAACCGGCTCAAACCCCACTACAAAGAAGTTATTGAATTGCGTTTTTTTCACGATTTAAGCTATAAAGAAATAGCCGAACAAATCGGTGAACCACTGAACAATGTCAAAGTCAAAATCATGCGGGCACGTAAGTTATTGGCGGATATGTTGAAACGGCAATAAGTTTACAAATAGTCTTCAACTCTCCGTTTTTTGAACTTTACTTTTTTATAAAACTTATTCAGTTACTTTATCAACTATTTTCGGATTAATCCTTAATAAATCCTTGACAAAATTTTGTTTGTCTTTAGGTGATATGATTATCTCATCATATTTGCCGTACTTGATGACAATCCGGTCAAATGAAGGCGCCGGTGATGAGATAATGCTTTTGGTTCGGGCAATTTCTTTGATTGTTGCAATATCAATCGGTTTATAAGGAATAAGTCCGCATTTTATTTTTAGTTTATTATCATCTATAATGTACCGCGTTTTAAAGAACATGTGTAAAATCAAAGCAAAAAACAATGTCAACAATCCTATAGTCATTAACATTTTGCTATTTAATTCCTTATTTATCAAATCCGGCACTAAAGGTCCGTAAAAAACCAAGAAAATAACCAGCAGCAAGCCGTATGATATTTTTGATTTGTAGATTTTTGTCATGTTGATTGATGTATTACTTGGTTATGATGATTGAAAACAGTTTAGCTATATATAGTACAATTGTTTAGGGCGTTCATGTTGGGGCGTGCCGACTACACAAACGCATAGTTATTGTAAACCGTTTTTAATCATTTTGTTTTAGTAAATCTTGCAACGGCACAAGAATCCGGATCACCTAAAATAATGAAGATTACAGGTTTTCCTTCTTTCTCATATATTCTCCAAGTGATTGAATAATCCAATTTGGAATACGCTTTTTCAAAATTTAAATCAACATCTAAATTAGCTGTATAGCTTCCACTTTTTACCTTCCACTTTCCAATTGCGTTCACATTTTTTTCTGTTTCATCGTAATAGTTCATAAAATCAAAAGCTCTAATCGGTATGTTTTTAAAAATTAATGATCCGTTTTCTTCTAAAATCAGTTCAGCATTTTTGTATTCCTTAATATAATTCCGAGTTCTTTCATCAGGTTTATATTTCCCAATTAAAAATTTTGTTGTGGGTTTATTATGAATTCTATATAAATCGTAATCCCAACCACAAGGAACAAGGTTACAACTAATTAATAGTCGTAAGGAAATTATAATAATTAACCATTTATTTTTATTCATTTTGAATTCAAGTTTCAGTTGGATTGTTGTAGTTAACGGTAAGTATAAGCGTAGTTCGGATTTTTAAAGCACTTCACTTTCAATTTTTCCAATTGTTTATTTGTAGTTAAATCGTTCATATTTAGCATTTAGCCCGCCATTACTTATACACAATGTTCTGCTTAGTGTTTTAATATTTCTATCAATTCTACATTTAAATATAGATTTTCTCTTCCTATTTTTTCTGATTTTAAAACGCCAATATTTTCAAGGCTTTTTAAATATCTTGATGCAGCTTTTCTTTCAACTTTTAATTTTTCTACAACAAATTCAATTTTTGAATAAGGTTGTTCAAAAAGCAATTCTATCAATTCTTTTCGATAGACTTTCGGGGCTTCTTCTTTTACCTTTTCAATTGTTATTTCTAATTGATTTTTAATTTTATTAATCTTTTCGATTGTATAATTAGCAGTTTCTTCAACAGCTTTGAGCATATATAAAATATAATCTTCCCACTGGTCTGTTTTATTGACCTGATTTAAGAATTTATAATATTTTGATTTGTTTTCGTTTATGTATGAACTTAAATACAAGATTGGAATATCGAGTAAATCATTAATAATTAGATATAAAATATTCAAAATTCTACCTGTTCTGCCGTTACCGTCATAAAAAGGGTGGATACTTTCAAATTGATAATGTAAAATTGCTAAGTTTATCAATGGATGTAAATCTGTTTGATTAATATTAAAATGCTCTAAAAAATTACTTAATAATTCTAAGATTTCATCTTTTTCTTGTAGTGGCGTATAGACAATCTCTCCTGTTTTGTCATTTTTCAAAACTGTTCCAGACATTGCTCAATTGTCTGAGTATTTTGACCGTTTCAACCTTTTCTCTCTCAGGTGGTAATTTTTTCAGTTTTTCTATATGTCCCATTTTATCCCACATTATTCAAATATGTCCCAAAAATATAAAAATAAGTCTATTTTTCAAAATTATGGTGTGGTTTGTCTTACATTAAGCATAACACATATACACCCCTAATTTTCAACAAATTACCCACACTTACTATACCCGCAACTTTTACAGACCAAGCAACCTTCTTCATAGACCAAACCGTCGGGGTCACCACAGCTCGGACATTTCTTGTCTTGCGGGGTGGTACCGTCGGGTATATAACCTTTGAGAGCGCGGGCTACACCATTTTTCCAAGTATTGATAAAATCATCATAAAGGTTTAACCCTTCTATTAGTTTCACCACTTCGTGCATGGGCATACCATGCCGCAAGACGCCGGAAATCAATTTGGCATAATTCCAATATTCTTTATCAAACGAACGCGAGAGTCCTTCAATCGTAACGCGATAGCCCTGCTTGTCAATAAATTGAAAATCATAACGACTTTTGCCTTTGCCGTTTTTGTTCTTAATCACCCAACCTTTATTGACCCAATCGGGCAGGTTAAAAACATCTTCCATTTTGCCGGTAAATATTTCATAAGGTTTACCGTCAATCAGTCCGACGACTGCCAACCATGCTTCTTTTTTATTCATAAAACGCACCACATCGGCTTCCAGTTTTTTGGGCCGTTTAGAAGGAAAAATATGACGACTTTCATCGGTTTTTTCTTCTTTTTTATCATCGGCAATCAAAATACCGCTACGCGAACCATCACGATAAACCGTAATCCCTTTCAAACCCTTTTTCCATGCTTCGATATAAATATCACTGACTTTTTGAACACTGACATCCGACGGTAAATTAATTGTTGAGCTGATAGAATGCGTCGTATATTTTTGTACAAGTGCTTGCATTTCAATCCGTTTTTGCCAATCGATTTCAGGTGCAGTAGCACCGGCATACGGACTATCGGAAATATTTTCTTTACCGGAAATACGCATCCATTCTTTCAGTTTGTGATGATATACCGTAAATTCTTCAAAAGCATCGCCCATATCGTCAATAAAATCTATTTTGGCATTCGGATCATTGGCATTGACTTTTCGCCGGCGTTTATAACTCAACATAAAAACAGGCTCAATACCCGATGAAGTTTGTGCCAGCATACTCAACGAGCCGGTAGGCGCAACGGTGCTGATAGAAATGTTACGACGTCCGTGTTGCATCATGCGCTTGTATAATTCCGGAAATTCTTTTTCAAGCATTTGCACAAATTCGGGTTGTTGCTCGATTTCGGGGTCAAATATTTCAAATTTACCGCGTTCTATCGCCATATCGATACTACTGTCAAATTCGGCTTGCAATTTGGTACGCATCATCTCATCCACGGCTTGCAAAGCTTCATCGGTATCAAATTTGATTCCCAAAGCGGCAACCGCATCTGCCAAAGCCGTAAAGCCCAATCCGGTACGACGCCCTATTTTACCGTTATCGCGTAGCAATTGCCAAGTTTCACGTTCCACTTGCTTGATGTTATCGGGTTCGGGGTCACTGTCAATCTTGGCTAAAATACGATCGACGGATGCCAATTCCAAATCAACCAAATCATCCATCAAACGTTGGGTTTCATAGACTGTTTCATAAAATTTTTCTTTGTTAAAATAGGCATCCGGTGTAAAAGGATTTTCTACAAAACTATACAGATTAACCGCAATCAGCCGGCAACTGTCACCCCCTTGCATGGCTATCTCACTACACGGATTGGTCGATACGTTTGCAAATCCCGGATATAAAGACGATGTAGAATATTTATGTTGTCTGTCCCAATAAATCATGCCGGGTTCGGCTGTATTATGAGCCGATTTAACGATGACATCCCATAATTCACGCGCCTTAATTTGTTTGGTAACCTTTGGATTTTTGGCATCTATGGGCCAACGCAAAGTATAAGGTTTATTTTCCACGACTGCTTGCATGAACTCATCGGACAAACGTACGGAAATATTGGCACCGGTTACTTTGGTCAAGTCTTGTTTGACAGTTACAAAATCGAGAATATCGGGGTGGGCAACGTCCATTGTCAACATTAAGGCGCCACGTCTGCCGTTTTGAGCCACTTCGCGCGTAGTAAATGAAAAACGATGCATAAAACTCACAGCACCGGTGGTCGTGCGGGCTGCATTGGATACATGCGCATCTTTGGGACGCAATTTTGACAAATCGGTACCCACACCGCAACGCCGCTTAAAAAGTTGTACCAACTGTTGGTCGGTGTACATGATACCGCCGTAAGAATCATAAGGTGCCGGAATCACCACACAATTTGATAAGGATGCAATAACTTGATCATTGCCCAAACCGAACATGATACTACCTTGTGGAATGGTATATTTGAAACGGTCAAATAAATCAAAAATCTTTTGTTCGGTTAGCGTGTCCCGTTTTTGACCGTATGCCGAAAGATCTTTTGATTTAACAGCCGGATATTTTTGTTCGGTTTTGGCAAACATTTGAGCCATTCGCCGGTGCATATCTGCCGGCGTTTTCTCTAAAAAATTGCCTTGCGCATCTTTTAAAGCATATTTATTGATCCAAGTAGTTCCTGCCAACTCGTCGCCATTAAAATAGGATTTTGTTGCTTCAAAAACTTCAGTAAAGTTATATTGTCTTCTTTTTTGTGTCATTGTGGCATCCTTAACATCTTGTAGCATAGTTATAAAGTTTTGGTTAATTAGGTTAACAAAGGGACATTAAAATTAGAATGAATTTTTTAAACAATTTTGAGTTATTTTAGTTTTTTATTAACATTTTTTTGTTAAAAACTTTGGCGCTGTATTGTTTATTGAGGATTTTACATGCTTCATAGTAGATTTTTGTTCTATAATATTTACTTATTTTTTTCTACAATATTACTGCTTGTAATTTGATGAACTGATGAATTGATGAATTGATAAGATGATGAAAGGTCATTGAGTGATCCCGATGATAATCGGGATTGTACCGAAGCGGTAATTTATACATTATTATATTCTTTGATGCTTCATTTTTGTCTTAGTAAATAGTGCTTGGTACAGTTTCTATTTATGTCAGAAAAAACCTTACTTTTGTTATAAAATTGATAATCATGCAAAAGATATTGGTTACCGGTGCCAACGGTTTTATAGGCAGTAATTTGGTCAAACGTTTATTATCCGAAGGGAATGAAGTACGTAGTTTGGTACGAAAAACTTCCGATTTAAGTTTTTTAGACGGATTAAATACTGAACTTTTTTATGGGGATATCAATGATGTTGAAAGCTTAAAAACAGCCTTAAACGATGTCAATTTGGTTTTTCATGTTGCGGGTTTGGCTGCCGACTGGGGTCCTTACAGCATATTTGACAGCGTCAATTTTCAAGGCACTAAAAATGTCGCTCAAACTGCTGCAAAAGCCGGAGTTAAAAAACTGGTTTATATCAGCACGGTTGCCTTTCACGGATTCGGTAAGATTAATATGAATGAAGAATCACCGGTTGCCAAAAACTTGATTCCATATGCCGATACCAAGTACAAAGCCGAACAATGGTTATGGGATTTTCAAAACCAAACGGATATGAAAATCACAGCCGTGCGTCCGGGTAATGTTTACGGCGTTAACGACCGTACTTTTATGCTTAAATATCTCGAAGCCATGCAAACCGGTAAATTTATGGAAGTCAATAAAGGTCGTAGTAAAACTTGTCCGGTTTTTATCGATAATCTGATTGACATCATCACCTTGGTCAGTCGCGAAGCTAAAGCTGACGGACACGCCTTTATTGCGACCGACGGTTTGGATATCGATTGGCATACGTTTAACAGTAAATTAGCAGACGGCTTGGGTATTAAATTACCCAAAGCATCTATTCCATATAGTGTAGCATATCCCATTGCCAAAATTTATTATGGTGTACACAAAACTTTGGGCATCAAATCAGAACCTTTTTTAACACCATACCGCATTAATAACGGTGGAAAAGATTATCATTTCAGTATTGGCAAACTTCAACAATTTTTTGATTATCAACCCCGCACCGGATTGGATGAAGCGGTTGAAAAAACGGTAGAATGGTATAAAAAAGTAAAAAGTACCTAGTGGAAAGTGCCAAGCGAACTAGTAGAAAGTGAAAAAGTACAATTAAGATCTGCTGTAAAAAGTCTCCTGTTTTCGCCACCAGGACACCCAATATTGAGAAATTTATTTATCATTACTTTTTTCCATCGCCGAAAAAAGTAACAAAAAAGACTAGCCTTACGAAACTTTTCCTAATTTCTACGTTTTTCTCCCTAAACAATCTGAACTCGCATAAAGAGCTTTCGTTTTCAATTTATATTTCCGGTTGATTGAAAATTTTCGTTTTCTTACAACACACTCGTTTAGCTCAAACAGCAGATCGTAAGTTCAATTAGTAAATGCAACATTTAGGAGCATAAAGTAAGCTAATTATTCGCTATCCCTTCGCTCTTTTTGAGAAGTGAAGCGTAGCGAAACGGAGCAAAAAGAGCGAAGGGATCACCCCTTCACCCTTGATTACTCCCAGTTAAAGCTTATATTTGTGCTCTACTAAAAGTCAATAAATATGAAGCATTTAACTA
>WFZY01000135.1 GCA_015489265.1 Flavobacteriaceae bacterium
CAACAACCTATCGGGGGGCATGCTATTTATTTGGACGCTAACAAATTTGTACCGACCATTCCGCGTGATCATTATCGTGCCCAAGCATTAGCCGTTGAATTGTATATAGTAGGCGGTATCAGAGGGGTGGAAATCGGAACGATTCTTGCAGATAGAGACCCCGAAACCGGAGAAAACCGTTATCCGGATTTAGAATTGGTACGATTAGCCATCCCGCGAAGAACCTATACCAATAACCATATGGATTATGTGGCTGCCGTTATTGAGCATGTTTATTATACAAGAAATGAAGCACGAACCGGCTATGAAATTATATATGAGGCACCGGTTCTTCGACATTTTACGGTAAAATTGCGGAAAATATAAAGGGCACCTCTTATATCTACGTTCAACCCCATTTTGCTTGGTACGATTTTGGTTATTGCAGGTATAAAAATAATGTGTATTTTTGCACAAAATTTAGATTAATCATTAAAAATTAGATAAATATGCCAGTAGTAGTTACGGATCAAACATTTGAAAATGTCGTTTTAAAATCCGACAAACCAGTTATCGTTGATTTTTGGGCTGTATGGTGTGGACCTTGTAGAATGGTAGCACCGGTTATGGACCAATTGGAAAAAAAATACGGTGATAAAATTGTTGTAGCCAAAGTTGATGTCGATAAAGAGCAAAAATATGCCGCTGAATACGGTGTAAGAAACATTCCGACCATTTTGGTTTTTCAAAATGGTGAAGCTATCGGACGTCAAGTTGGTGTGGCACCTTTTGAGGTATTCGATAAAGCCATTAGCCAATTGGTTGGTGACGAAGCTTAAAACTTTTTCTCATAAATCAATTCAGCCGGCGGTATTGCCGGCTGAATTTTTTTATAAAAATATCCTCAATTCCTCAAATAAACACATAACTATCAAACTATGGGCTTAATAGACGAAATAAACAAACGCCGGACTTTCGGTATCATTTCACACCCCGATGCCGGTAAAACGACCTTGACCGAAAAATTATTGTTGTTTGGAGGTGCCATACAAGAAGCCGGTGCCGTCAAATCCAATAAAATCAAAAAAACGGCTACGTCAGATTTTATGGAAATTGAAAAGCAACGGGGGATTTCCGTAGCCACTTCGGTTTTGGCGTTTTATTATAAAAACAAGAAAATCAATATTTTAGATACACCAGGTCACAAAGATTTTGCAGAAGATACTTACCGGACACTAACCGCTGTTGATAGCGTGATTGTCGTGATTGATGTTGCCAAAGGGGTCGAAGAACAAACGGAGAAATTGGTGCAAGTCTGTCGTATGCGCAATATCCCGATGATTGTGTTTATCAATAAATTAGACCGTGAAGGTAAAGATGCTTTTGAACTGCTGGACGAAATAGAACAAAAACTCGGACTAAACGTTGCACCTTTGAGTTTCCCTATAGGTATGGGAAGTGATTTTAAAGGAGTTTACAATATTTGGGAACAAAAAATCAAATTGTATTTTGGCGATAACAAACAGCGCATTGCAGAGTCTGAAGAAATAACCGGAGTTGATGATCCGCGTTTAGTAGAATTATTAGATGAAGAAACCGTTACGGAACTCAAAGATAATTTGGAATTGGTCGAAGGGGTTTACAATCCTTTTGATCATAAGGAATATCTAGATGGTAATTTGCAACCGGTCTTTTTCGGTTCGGCATTAAACAATTTCGGGGTACAAGAGCTTTTGGATTGTTTTGTCGAAATAGCCCCTACCCCGCAACCCAAAGAAGCCGATGTGCGGGTCGTATATCCCGATGAGCCTAAAATGACCGGATTTGTATTTAAAATTCATGCCAATTTAGACCCCAAACACCGTGACCGTTTGGCATTTGTCAAGATTGTTTCCGGTACTTTTAAGCGCAATACGCCTTATTTTCACACGCGATTGAAGAAAAGTTTTAAATTTTCAAGTCCCAATACATTCTTTGCTCAAAAAAAACAAGTGGTTGATGAAAGTTTCCCAGGTGACATCGTCGGTTTACACGATACCGGAAATTTTAAAATCGGTGATACATTTACTGAAGGCGAAATGTTACAGTTTAAAGGTATTCCTAATTTTTCCCCTGAGCATTTTCGTTATATCAACAATGCCGACCCGATGAAATCAAAACAACTGGCAAAAGGCATTGATCAATTGATGGATGAAGGTGTTGCACAATTGTTTACACTGGATTTGAACGGAAGGAAAGTCATCGGGACGGTTGGTGCCTTACAATACGACGTTATTCAATACCGGTTAGAACACGAATACGGTGCCAAATGTACCTACGAACCGCTTAATGTTTACAAAGCGTTTTGGGTTGAACCTGAAGATGAAAATAATGCTGAATACAAAGATTTTAAACGGGTCAAACAGCGCTATTTAGCCAAAGACAAATACGGTAAACAGGTATTTTTAGCCGATTCGCCTTTTTCTTACGAAATGACTAAAACCAAATATCCGAGTGTTAAATTGCATGAAAAATCAGAGTTTTAGATTATAGAAGAAAGTGGTTTTACGTTGGAAATTAAAAGTTTTTTAAATTTGAAATCAATATAGAAAATCTATCAAAAATTTTGTCATTGTAAGCAGGAAGATTTGGAACTTAAATCAGCAAGGCTCTAAATAGTCAAAAATATCAAATTGTAAACTTTAAAGATGAGTTTTTAACAGTCGTAGTATGACAGAAAACGACATATAAAAAGCCGGTCAAATTGACCGGCTTTTATATACATAATGTAAAACAGATTATTTAATAACCAATTTAACTGCTTGGTGATTATTATTTGCATCTTCAATTCTCATTAAATAGATGCCTTTTTGTAAATCAGATGTGTTTATAGTCATGTTATTAACAGATAAGTTGTTGAAGTTTAAGACTTCTTTACCGGTAATATCATAAACAGCAATATTTTTTAAAGCTGCACCATCGGTATTTACTTTAACAAATGTACTTGCAGGGTTAGGATATACACTTAAACCATCAATGGTTTCACCGGCTATAGATGTAATATCATCTATATATTTGAATACACCTTGTGTATAGCCACTATTAGGGTCATTAGGGTCATTAATATGAGAGAAACCACCACTTAAACCGAAGTTGATATCTCTAAAACCAACAGAAAGATGTTGGATATTCCCATCAGGTTGAAGTTGTTCCCAAGGACCACCATCAAAATTATAATTAATTATTTTTGTCCATGTTTGTCCTCCATCTGTACTTATTGCCGAACCATAAACCGGCAAATTATAATCAGATTCTGTTATAATCAAGGTACTAGTTGTACCGGGGATAAAACTAATATCACCACCAAAAAATGGATTAGGATTGTTAGGGTCTGATCCCACCCAATCATAAGTAGGGGTTATCAATGTCCAAGTAGCACCACCATCGGTTGAGTGATATAATTCACCGTTACCTCTGGAAATCCAACCTTCGTTATCATCTTTAAAAGTCACACTACCATTGTCATTAGCACCGCCAAAATCTGTTAAGGGGGTTTGGAAAGCTGTCCAAGTTTGCCCTTGGTCAGTAGAACGGAAAAGACGACCTTTATTAGTTGTGAACCATACGCTTGATTTGGTTGGTGTAAAAGCGATACCATGTACATAACCGTATTCTCCGGCAAGCGGATCATCTATATTGGCACCGGCTATAGGTGTCCAAGTAGCACCGGCATCAGTCGTGGAGTACATTTCAAACTCACCATTGATAGGATCACCTTGACAAAATCCATTATTATCATCATAGAAGAAAACTAAATTACAAAAAGAGGCAGCGTTGGCGTACATACTGTTTGTTGAAGATTTAGTCCAGTTAGCACCGGCATCTGTAGTTTTCCAAACACCACCATTGCCAAAACTACGTTTGTAGCCGGCAATATAAGCAGTTGTAGCACTGGTTGGATAAACCATAGAAATACCCAAGTTTACAGCGCCGGGTAAAGATACCGGATCATAAGCCGTCCAAGTAACACCACCGTCAGAGGTGTATGCAACTGCTGAAATATCAGCACCGTTTCCGGAACCGTCATAAGCGATACTCCAGGCGACGTCTTCACTGGTTGAATTTAAGATACCAAAAGCTGAAATACCTCTGGATTCTTCTTGATAACCGGAATGATAAACCTCCCAACCGGTATTTGTTTGCGCAAAAGCGTTAAAGCCGAAAAATACAGCTAAAACTAAAAGTAATGATTTTTTCATATTATTTACGTTTTAAAATTATTTATAAGCGTAAAAATACAAAAATAAACAGAAGTTTTTCTTTTAATTTTTATTTATTTTTCATTTTTTAATAAAAATGTATTTTTTCAGTGATATAATTAAATTATCAAC
>WFZY01000136.1 GCA_015489265.1 Flavobacteriaceae bacterium
CCTAACAGGTTTTTGATTCCGATGACCTGGTAGGTCTTACCGACCTGCTAGGTCTTATCAATATGCTAATAATCAATGTTCTATAACATATATCTTAGGAAAACCTATCAGGTCTTTGAGACCTAACAGGTTTTTGATTCCGATGACCTGGTAGGTTTTTGCAACCTGCTAGGTCTTATCAATATGCTAACAATCAATGTTTTATAACATATATCTTAGGAAAACCTATCAGGTCTTTAAGACCTAACAGGTTTTTGATTCCGATGACCTAGTAGGTCTTACCAACCTGCTAGGTCTTTTCAATATACTAATAATCAATGTTTTGTAACATTTATCTTAGAAAAACCTATCAGGTCTTCGAGACCTAACAGGTTTCTTTTATACTTGTCAAATTTTTATTTTTTCTTTAAAACACGTTTAACTGCTTGGTAAACACCATCGGTATCCAATCCGTATTTATGCATCAATTCATCACCGGTTCCAGATTCACCAAAACGGTCATTAACGGCCACAAATTCTTGTGGTGTCGGTAGTTTATTTGCCAATAATCCGGCAATACTTTCACCCAATCCGCCCAAACGGTTGTGTTCTTCACAAGTAACGACGGCACTGGTTTTTTTAGCGGATTTTAAAACCGCTTTTTCATCCAATGGTTTAATCGTATGGATGTTGATTAAATCTACGCTAATGCCTTCGGATTCCAATTTTTTAGCCGCTTCGATAGCCGGCCAAACCAAATGTCCGGTAGCGAAAATACTAACATCCGAACCTTCATTCAGAACCACGGCTTTACCTATTTCGAATACTTGGTTTTCAGGTGTAAAATTCGGCACTTTCGGACGTCCGAAACGTAAATAAACAGGACCTTGATGCTCGGCAATGGCTAATGTAGCAGCTTTGGTTTGGTTATAATCGCAAGTGTTGATGACCGTCATGCCGGGCAACATTTTCATCATACCCAAATCTTCCAGCGCTTGGTGGGTAGCACCGTCTTCCCCGACGGTTAATCCGGAATGCGAGGCACAAATTTTGACATTTTTTTCGCTGTAAGCCACAGCTTGACGAATTTGGTCATAAACGCGACCCGAAATAAATTCTGCAAAAGTAGCGGCAAACGGGATTTTACCTTCCAATGTAAAACCGGCAGCCATCCCAATCATATTAGCTTCTTGGATGCCAACATTAAAAAAACGTTCGGGATGTTGCTTGGCAAAATCACTCATTTTAACCGAACCGGTTACATCGGCGGTTAAAGCGACAATATTTTCGTTTTTATTACCCAATTCGGTCAGCGCATCGCCAAAACCGGAACGGGTATCTTTCTTATCGGTATATGTGTATGTTTTCATTTTATAGTTTATCGGTTTAATTGGTTATTTGGTTATTTGATGAATTATTCTGATTTATAGATAGTCTGTTTTTCTTTGATCATTTTTTACTTCAAACCTTATTTCTGCTTTTAATTTGATGAATTGATGAATTGAAAAGTAGGTCACTGAGTGGTTTTGCGACGTAAGGAGCAAAAATGTATCGAAGTGACCGGGTTTGAAATTGATGAATTGAAAAAAATTTTCAACATTAAGAAATTAAGGACATTAAGATTTTTGTTGTTTATTTCATAAAAAACACCTGCCATTTCGATACATCCCGCGATAATTGTCGCAGGGACTCTCAGCCACCTTTGTTTCTACTTCAAAGAGTGTTTTATTATGTTGTAGGTCGCTGAGTATTCCGCTTCTTTTGGAAATGGAATGTATCGAAGCGCCGGTTTTTGTTAATATTTCAATCTCTGCAAAAGTGAGATAAATCACATTCTAAATTATCCATTACCGGATTTACACTTCGCACTTTACCGCTTTCCGCTTTCCACTTTACCGCTTTCCATTAATCTATTCTTTATTCTACTAACAAATTCTCTACGCTCAGACCTAACAGGTTATCAAAACCTTTCAGGTCTTTTTACACTTCGCACTTTGTCGCTTTCCACTTTTAGCTTTCCACTCATTAATAATCCCCCAAAGTTTCAGGCAATTGCGCCAAAGCTTTTTCCAATTGTTCATCATTGAGCGGTTTGCCGTGCCAACGATAGTCGCCTTGCATAAAATCAACACCGTAGCCCATCAAGGTATGCAACAATACGGCTACCGGTTTGCCGTTTCCGGTTAATGATTTGGCTTGTTTGAGTCCTTCGATAACAGCTTGCAAATCGTTGCCGTTTTTAATGTCGACAACCGTCCAATTAAAAGCTTCAAATTTAGCTTTCAAATCGCCCAAAGATAATACATCATCTACTTTTCCGTCTATTTGTGCATTGTTATAATCGACAGTTGCTATCAAATTGTCAACGCCTTTGGCGCCGGCATACAATACGGCTTCCCAAATTTGGCCTTCTTGCAATTCGCCATCACCGTGCAAGGTGTAAACTAAATGCTTATCGTGATTCAACTTTTTACCTTGTGCCACACCAAGCGCTACGGACAATCCTTGCCCCAACGAACCGCTGGCGATACGGATACCGGGCAAACCGTCATGCACCGACGGGTGTCCTTGCAAGCGGGACCCCAAACGCCTAAAAGTTGCCAATTCTTTGACATCAAAATAGCCGCGACGTGCCAAAGTGCTGTAATAGACCGGTGTAATATGACCGTTGGACAAGATAAATGTGTCTTCACCGGTGCTGTTGATTTTAAATTTTTTGGGATTAATTTCCATTATTTCAAAAAACAGAGCTGTAAAAAACTCTACGGTTCCCAATGAACCACCCGGATGTCCCGATTGCACATCATGTACCATACGCACTATATCTCTACGAATTTGCGGTGGATATTTATCTAAATTTGTATCACTCATAAGATTTTCATTTTGTCATACAAAAGTACGCTAATTTTTGGCTTTTTGAAATAAGAAAAGCGTTTTTAGTGATAAATTTACTTTTTCCAAATATCTCTTTAATTTTTTCTAAAAAAAATAGATTTTAAAGATTTTTTAAGCTGTTTAATCATTAAAATTTATATTTTTGTCAAAAATTTAGTTAAAAAACATTTTCGAAATGAAAAAATTTATCATACCGGTTCTACTTGTTTTATGGCTGAGCGCTTGTCAAAAAAAGGATGACAAAAAACAAATGGCATATTATGCACAATGGTCTTTAATCCATTTTAGCAAAGCCGATCATACGGAATCTTATTTACCGAATGACATTATTTGGGAATTTAACAAATACGATGAACTCATCGTAACGATTAATACACCGGATATTGCCAATTCGCAATTACCGATTAAAACGCCCGGCACATATGATTATGTCGGTGCACCGGATGTTGTGAGTATCCAAGGCACCCAATATGCCGCCCAAGTGGATATTGATACTTTGACATTAAGTAGAAATGCCGCTTCCGGTGGTCCGGTAATGAAATTTATTCGGCTTAAAAATTAAAGGATTTAAAAATTATCCCCATCCAAGAGTCGTCCCAGTCCGCCTAAAACAGAACCTTCACCTTTGGAACTACCACCCAATCGTGGGGCATGCATTATAATACGATCCGCTAAACGTGAGAAAGGTAAACTTTGCAAATAAATAGTACCGGTACCGGATAATTTGGCTAAAAACATGCCTTCGCCACCGAAAAACATGGATTTTAAACTTTTAACACGTTCTATTTCGTATGCAATACCTTTGGTAAACCCCACAATACAACCCGTATCGACATAAATAGTTTGATTTTGCAAAGTTTTCTTAACCACCGTGCCACCGGCATGCATAAATACCAAACCGTCGCCTACTAATTTTTGTAAAATAAAACCTTCGCCACCAAAAAATCCGGTACCCAAGCGCTTGGTGAAAGCAATACTAACTTCGGTACCTTTTGCTGCACACAGAAATGCATCTTTTTGACAAAGCAAAGTACCGCCATAAGTGTCTAAATCCACCGGAATTATTTTCCCCGGATAAGGTGCGGCAAAACTGACTTCCTTTTTACCCGAACCGACATTGGTAAAGTGCGTTAAAAAAATGGACTCGCCGGTTAACACCCGCTTACCGGCATCTAACAATTTGCCGAATAAACTCTTTTCCGGTTTGGAACCATCACCCATTTTTGATTCAAATTCTATTTCGGGGTCCATCCAATTCATAGCGCCGGCTTCGGCAATGACCGTTTCGCCCGGGTCTAGTTCAATGGCAACCACTTGCATATCGTCACCATAAATTTTGTAATCGATTTCGTGTGCTTTCATATATGTCTTTTTTATTAAAAACGCTAAATATGCTATAAAGTTACAAAATTTATTTAACGGCAATTGTTTTAATACCCTTTATAGACGCATTGCTATCTGTTGATATCTTTTTTCCATTAATTCTTTATAGGCAATTTTCATTTCGTTTGAAAGAAATGATTGATCTATTAAATCCATGGCTTTGGGTTTATTGACCAAAAAACGTCTGAATGTATTGGTTATTTGTTTATTATTTAAACCTAAGTTTTTACCGAATTGCTCAAAATGTTGTCGTTTTAATTTCTTTTTTTTTCCTGCAAGCGTTAATGCTAATTCGTCCGTATCATCAGGAAGAATAATAGCAACATTCAATAAATCATAAGCCGGTGAAAGTTGCCAGCTCGAAGCCTTTTTTATCATTGAAAAATTCTTTAAGTGCATATCATTATTTCCGGTAAGAAAAGACATTAATACCATTTCAAAATAAAAAATCTTATCCAAAAAAGTATTGTCGGAATAGCTGTCAATTGCTTTTCCTACTTTTTCCATAGAGCTTCTATACTTATCAAAAGCTTCTGTAATTTGAAACATATCAATCATATGAATTTTATTGCCATCATCAGTTCGATCGATACGTTTAGTTATATAAGAAATTTCTCCCGATGCCAAACGTATCAATGAAGCCGGCACCACTCGTATACCGAAAACTTCCGCTATACGCATTGTAAGATGTTCGTTTTCTGGCATTTCACGATATTTATCCGATGGCGGTTTAAAAATATATTGTCCACCCAAAGCACCTACAACAGTCAATCGTTTATCCGTCTTTTTGATCAAACTCATAGAAAGCTTCGGTTGAATGCCCGGAACTGATATACGCCTATCGACTATTTTTTTTGCCAATTCGTCCATTTGTTGGATCGTATATGTTATTTTGGGGGCAGGAAATATGCCAAAAAATGCTAATGAACACTTTTTATGAAAATCCTGTCCTTTTTCAACAGGTTTATAGCAATATAAACACTTATCTTTCATCTTGTTCTATTGTTGGTTTAACACTAACTGCTCCGATACAATCTTGACAACATGCTAAGAGCAATCCCATTCTGTCATTAGGGTTAATACGCCAATTTTCAGAAGCAATTTCAAGCAACCACCCCTCAGGAATCAAACCTTCAAAAAATGGAAATAAACGGTTATCTGTATAGGGTTTTTCAGATACAGGCATCGTAAATGTAATAAAGTCATCAGGGTGTTTTTTAATATATTTTTCATCATATTGAAAAACATATTCACCCTCGTCGGTTTCCCATATAATACCGGCTAAACATTCATTGTAATAAACCTTTCCTTTTCTCATTGCTGTAAATCTTTAATTTTAACCGGTGCTAATTCATGACCAAACATACGAAGCACCATATTTACCTTGTCCATATTTAAATTTGTTTTGCCTTGTTCTATTTTTCTTATAACAGTTAAGGCAACCCCTGCCCGGTCGGCGAATTCTTTTTGAGTAAGTTTAACTTCTTTTCTCTTTTCTCTAACAAAATCAGATAAAGGTTTCATTATATGCAATTAAATATATTTATTACAAATATATAAAAATTATATGTAATTAAATATAATTAATAAGAAATTAATAAAATTATATGTTCTTACATATAATT
>WFZY01000137.1 GCA_015489265.1 Flavobacteriaceae bacterium
CAGTAGGGGCTACATTGACTTTGTTATTTTCATATTCTTCCGCTCTACCTTCTACTGCTACATTTTGATTACATTCTATTAAGAAATCGGCATGACCTTCATCGTCGGTCAATTTGGTTTTAATAGGATTACCATCCTTATCGGTTAAAGTCACAGAAGCTTGCGGAATCGGTTTGCCGGTTTTGGCATCTACCACACTGGTTGAAATTAATACATCACAAACCGGTTTGATATTTTTAATAGTATAAATATTATCATCCCCTACTCTGGTTGCATCTCTGTTACTTGAAATAAAACCATTTTTAGTGTCATCATCAATATATATGGCGAAATCATCTTTACCACTGTTTAAAGGCACTCCCAGATTACGAGGTCTTGAAAATTTGCCGTCCACATTTTTACAGGCAAAAACATCTAAGCCACCTAAACCCAAATGACCATCGGATGAGAAGTATAAATCACCTTTTTTACTAATAAAGGGGAAATTTTCACGTCCTTCGGTATTGATGTTGGGTCCTAAGTTAACAGGATCGCCAAATTGATTATCTCCTTTAATTTCAGCAACATATAAGTCCGATTGTCCTAAACCACCCGGCATATCGGATGAGAAATATAATTTTTTACCATCAGGACTCACTGCCGGATGTCCAACGGAATAGTTATCATTGTTAAAAGGTAATTCTTTAACGTTGGTCCACTCGCCGCCAACTAATTGGGCAGAAAACAATTTAAGACGACTGATACCGGTTGAATCCGTTTTGTATGATCTTTCATAATAGTTATCACGGGTAAAATACATGGTTTTACCATCGGGGGAGAAGCAGAATGTTCCATCGTGATACTTGGTATTTACATCACCGGGGATTTTTTCAATATTACTAACAACTCCATCGACATAATCAGCTTGATAAATATCTAAGAAGGGCTGTTGGTCCCAATCATATTTTTTACCTTTGGTATCACGAGCAGATACAAAAAATAATTTGTCACCTAGTGGTTTGGCATCAAAATCGGCATATTCCGTATTGATATTTGGCATTTCATTAACGACAAATTTGTCTTTACCACGATCCAAAATTTTGGGTAAATAATTAGGGTTTTCTCTAAATTTGATCGCTCTGTGGTCAGCCGGTTTCATTTTAGCAAATTTCTCCATCCACGGAATGCTCTCTTCGTATTTACCATTAGCTTTCAACATTTGTGCATAGCGATAAAAAACTTCCGGATCATCAGATTTTGGAGCTAATATGGCATAATATTTCTCTGCATTTTTTGTGTCAAAAATTTGATAATAGGCATCTGCAAGATTTTGATACACATGATTATCGGCATCACCTTTTGCGATGGCTTTTTCATAAGCTTCCGCCGCTTTTACATATTGTAAGCGCTGATAATATTTATCGGCTTTTTTAACAAGAGAACTTTGTGCCATAACGGCATTTAGTCCAAATGTCAATGAAATGATAAGTATATATATTTTTTTCATAGTCATAATTTTTAGAAGTATCTGGGGGATAACATAACTTTTTTACTGAGTGCCCAATCGTAGTTTAAGAAAAACTCATGGGATACAGGACTGTAATATGAAACATCCGAAACATGAACATCATAAGCGTATCCTAAACGTAAGCTGTCAAATAAACGGACATTAAATAAGAAGTTGACTGAGTCACTTAAACGATAAGAGGTCCCAAACTCAAATCTGTCAAGGAACAGAAAGTTTAAATTCAAATCGGCTTGAATGGCTTGACTGATATTATTATATAATAAAAAATGTGGTTTTAACTTAAATATCTTACCAAAGTTAAACACATAACCACCGGCAACAAATAAATGCACTTCATCAGTTGCTTGATAACCGTTTCCTCCATTAAATTTATTAGCTAAAAAATTGGGTACGGAAACTGACAGATAATATTTATCGCTATAATAAAATACACCTGCACCAAGATTTAATCGAGTGTCACTCAAGCTATTGGCTAAAACCGGATCGTTGGGATGTACTATATAATAATCATTATTGGTATTGTATAAATTAACGCCTGCTTTTAAACCGAAAGCCAAATTAGAATTTTTAAAATGTAAGGTATGCGAATAATCAGCGGTTATCATGCTTTGCTTGACAGGCCCAAATTCATCTTTGATAAAAGATAAACCGGCACCATTATTATCATTAAAAGCACCATGAATATTTGCGGTTAAAGTTTTAGGATTTCCGGGAGCTCCATACCACTGATTTCGATATAGTGTTCCAAAGGAAATAACTTCGGGTCCTCTTGAACCGGCATAAGCAGGATTCAAGATGTTCATATTATACATATATTGCGTATAATGAGGTAATTGTTGTGCTTGGATACTTCCCAATGATAGGAAAAGGAATCCAACAATACTTAATATTATTTTTTTCATAGTTAATAAGTTTTTATCTTGCTAAATACAACCAACCGGTTAATTTTTTACCATCTTTAAGTTTGATAACATAAACATAGGTAGCTGCGGGTAAATCCTCTCCATTGTTATTTTTACCGACGAACTCATGAGTATAATCTGATTTTTCATAAACCAAGACCCCGCGACGATCAAAAATTTCGACCTTATCAATTCCCGTTTTTTGTGCTAAATAATCTAAGAACCATTGATCGTTATCGCCATCACCATTTGGTGAAATAGCTTCAGGAACACGACATTCAAATTGATATGGTGTAACAACATCTGTAAAGCTGGCTACACAACCATCAACGGTAATATTCACCGTATAAGTACCTCCATTTGAAATAGTTAATTTGGGATCGGTACCCAAAACTGTACCGGCACCGTCAACCCATTCGTAAGAAATATTAGTATAATCGGATGTGTTTTGAACCGTACCATCTAAGATTTTGGTTTCATTTTGACAAATCATTTCTTCTTCAGGTAAATTAACTTGCGGTTGTGGTAATTGATAGACCGTTACTTCATCAAATTCTGAGAAAGTATTGCCATGACAATCTTCAAAAACCACTTCAAGCGTATATGTTTCTTGTCCGTTTACCGGATTAAAAGGCACTGTAACATCCGCTCCGGTTCCTACCACATTTCTGCTACTATCATACCATTTAACCGTAGCATTAGCATCAGGTATGAATTTATAAGCTTCCGGAGTAGCAGGTGAAATATCCCAAGCGCCTGTATTTCTATTAGGCAAAGTAGGACTGGTGACATCACCCGGATAGTTACCGCAAGTATCAGGTAGCAACTCTTCATTTTGCGTACCTAAAGTTGCTAAGCCATCATTCCAAGTGGAACAGACCGGTTTTTCTTTAATATGAACCTCGAAAGAAAAGTCATTTTCATTAAATACAATTTCTTGACTCGTTAAAAGGTTATTACAACTAAATTGCGGAATGTCTTTATAAATAACGACAAACTTACGGTTAGGAGCTGTACCTACAGTCATATATTTTATATCTTCTGTAGAATAAGGTACACTGATATCAATATCATGATAAGCTCCCATAATAGAAGCAAATGATAAGTTACTTGCATTATCCCAGTAAGGTAAAGTGTGATTGGGAATTAATTCAGACGGATCTATTGACCAAGCATCATAAGTTGCTGCCACACCGGGTTCAAAAATAATATCACCGTTTGAGCCGACAACTATTTGGTTATAAGTTCTGCCATAAAAATAAACAGGAAAAGGCAAATCAATGGCATCACCATACCGGTCATCAATCCTGAGTGGGGTTGTACTTCCCCCATCTGTAATCATCACATCTTGTGCGGTAGCATCAATTGGGACCCAGTTAAACGGCGTACTTTCAACTCGATACCGACCGGTTAATACGCGACCGATATCGGCATGTAAACTTACTTCCGTTTCGCCGTTACAAACTGTTTGGTCAGGTCCGGCATCAATATGCTGTGCTTGAATATTTGTAGTTGAGAAGCCAAATAATAGCACAAACAATATAAAGTAATTGTTTCTTTTCATAATTTTGTTATTTTAATAGGAATAATTAATCAACAGCAACCGGCTGAAAAAGTAGAAGAGTACCTTAAGGAACTCGAATTTTTATCGAAAACAGCCGGAGGCATCGTTTTAAAATCATTTGTGCAAAAACTGGACAAACCCAATC
>WFZY01000138.1 GCA_015489265.1 Flavobacteriaceae bacterium
AAGCCGAATATGAAAAATGTGTGGCTATCTCGACCAAAGCTTCTATTCGTGAAATGTTGATGCCCGGTTTGATTGCCGTATTGACCCCAGCAATTGTTGGGTTTTTAGGTGGTGCCGAAATGCTTGGTGGTTTGCTTGCCGGTGTTACCGTTACCGGAGTCATGATGGCTATCTTCCAATCTAATGCCGGTGGCGCATGGGATAACGCCAAAAAAATGGTGGAAGAAGGTATCGAAATCAAAGGTAAAAAATACGGCAAAGGTAGTGAAGTCCACGCTGCCGCTGTTACCGGTGATACTGTTGGTGACCCGTTTAAAGACACTTCCGGACCTTCCTTAAACATCTTGATTAAATTGATGTCGGTGGTAGCGCTGATTTTAGCCCCGCTCTTGGCAAAATAATTTAATTAGACATAAAAATTTTATAAGGCGTTCATTTTGAACGCCTTATTTTGTTTATAAAGATATGCCAAGTTTCTAATGCCTACCAGGTCTTTTTTAATTTATCCCTATCTTTGTCAAAAAATTAAACCAATGAAAAGCAAAGATGCCGTTTTATATATTATGGGAATGATAATGATTGTGATGATTTTGATATTTTTGTTGCAGCTTTATATTTCGGGGAAGTAACGGAGTGGAAAGTTAAAAGTGCCTAGTGGAAAGTGCGATTTGTAACAAGTTTCCGGTATTAAGTAACAAGTAGAGATGAAATGCATTACGTTTCAGTGGAAAGCGGTAAAGTGCCAAGTGCGAATAAATTGAAAATGGGGAATTGAGATTTCTCACTATGTTTGAAATGACAGTAAGATGTTCATAATGACATCAGACATCGGGCATATCAATTCATCAAATTATATGCAGAAATTTGGCATGAAGCAATGGGTAGTCATCATACAATAAAACTTACTATGAAGTAAAACAAATCATCATTTCATCAAGTAAGTAGTAGTAATACATTATGAAGCAATAAGTAAGCATCAAAGAGCAAAATATTCTATGAACCGGAACAAATCATCAAATACTCATAAAAAATTAACCTGTTACCATTGCGGTTTGGAAATGACCGAAAGCGAAACAGTTTGGTTTGATGGCAAACCTTTTTGTTGTAACGGCTGTAAAACGGTGTATGAAATTCTAAACCAAAATCAACTCTCGCAATATTATACCATTAATGAAAATCCGGGGATTAAAACCGACGATATTGATGAAGGCATCAAACAAAAATACGCCTATCTGGACAATCCGGACATTGAGAAAAAACTATTAGAATTTGATGACAGCAACACCAAAATCGTTAATTTTTATGTTCCGAATATCCATTGCAGTTCTTGTATTTGGGTGTTAGAACATCTTGATAAACTCAATCCTGCCATAAAGCACTCGGAAGTTAATTTTCCGACTAAAAACGTGCGAATTACCTATGACGGTAGTCAAATAAGCTTGCGTCAAGTTGTTGAAATTCTAGCTTCGATTGCCTATCCGCCTTTAATCAGTTTGGAAGACCTGAATAAAGACAAAAAGCACTCGAATAAAAAACTACTTTATCAATTAGCCATTGCAGGATTTGCTTTTGGCAATATTATGTTGATGTCTTTACCGGAATATATTCAAGGAGAAGGTTTTTGGATTGCAAAATTTGCCCCTTTATTTCGTTGGTTGTCCCTAGGATTATCTATTCCTGTGGTTTTTTATTCGGCTAGGGATTATTTTGAAAGCGCCATCAAAGGTTTGCGGCAAAAAATTGTCAATGTCGATATTCTAATTGCTTTGGGGATTACGGTTTTATTTTTGCGAAGCAGTTACGAAGTTATAACAGGAACCGGTCAGGGTTATTTTGATAGTTTAACCGGCTTGGTGTTTTTCTTATTGTTAGGCAAATATTTTCAACGGATTACCTATGATTATTTGTCATTTGAGCGCGATTATAAATCCTATTTTCCCATTGCCGTCACTAAAATTGTCGAAGGTAAAGAAGAAATTGTCGAAATAAAAGATTTAAAGCCCGGCGACCGCTTTATCATTCGCAACGAAGAGATTATCCCGGTGGATGGTATTTTGATGAAACATCCGGCATTGATTGATTACAGTTTTGTAACCGGCGAATCTTTGCCTGTTGAAAAACAAGTAGGCGACCAGTTATTGGCGGGCGGGAAACAAATTGGCGGTTATATAGAAGTGGAAGCCATTAACGATGTAGATAACAGTTATTTGACTAAACTGTGGAGCCGCGAAGCTTTTCAAAATCCAAATGCCGGCAATATCAAAAATTTGACCGACCAAATCAGCAAACATTTTACTTTTATTATTTTGAGTATTGCCTTTGTGGCAGGGACTTATTGGTGGTTGACTGCCGGTTTTGGCAAAGCGGTTTGGGTGGTAACCGCTGTGTTGATTGTGGCATGTCCTTGTGCTTTGGCTTTGTCGGCGCCTTTTGCTTTCGGTAATATTTTGCGGCATTTCGGTTACCGGCATTTGTATCTGAAAAATGCCCAAGTTGTTGAAAGTTTGTCTAAAACAGACAGTATCGTTTTTGATAAAACAGGCACTTTGACTTTGCAAGAAAAATATCAAGTTCAGTATGATGGGCAAGACTTGAATCCGGAACAAAAATCGATTATAAAAACCATGGTTAAAGCTTCCAATCACCCGTTGAGTCGTTTGATTTATGAATTTTTTAAAGAAGAGCCACTTACCGAGTTAGATAACGTAGAAGAAATAACCGGACAAGGTATCAAAGCCCGGAAAGGCAAAGATGAATTTAAAATCGGTTCTGCTACTTTTACCGGCGCTTCTAGAACCGGACAAGGCACACGCGTTTGGGTATCGATAAACAATCAAATCATTGGAAAATTTGTCTTTGAAGCGCATTATCGCAAAGGTTTAAAAAACCTGTTTGACAAATTGCAACAGCGCTACGAATTATATATTTTATCCGGCGATAATGATGCCGAAAAACAGGTGTTAGAAAAATTGTTGCCGGCAGGCACAACCTATCGGTTTAACCAATCGGTGCATGACAAAATGGATTTTATTCAAGACTTGCAAGCACAAGGTAAAAGCGTGATGATGATTGGCGACGGACTCAATGATGCCGGTGCGCTGCAACAAGCTGATGTCGGCATTGCCATATCTGAAAACACCAATGTGTTTACACCCTCGTCTGATGGTATTTTAAAAGCGGATAAATTATTGCAATTGCCTGATTTTCTACAAGTTGCCAGACAAACCAAACGGATTATCTACGTCAGTTTTATCATTGCCTTTTTTTATAACATCATCGGGTTGGGTTTTGCGGTTACCAATCATTTAACACCTATTGTTGCCGCTATTCTCATGCCGATCAGTTCTAT
>WFZY01000139.1 GCA_015489265.1 Flavobacteriaceae bacterium
ATGACAAAGATATGATTGTCATGTATCATAAATTCGGTTATAAAACCGGTAGTGACTTTAAGCAAATAGATTCGCAATTAGTGGTTAAGGGTGAAGACCAAACCTATACAGCTATGGCCAAAACCGTCGGTTTGCCGGTGGCTATTGCAGCACTAAAAATTTTAAAAGGTGAGATTAAAACCCCGGGTGTACAATTGCCCATCAGTAAAGAAGTCTATGAGCCGATTTTGCAAGAATTGGAACAATACGGTATTGTTTTTAAAGACAAAGAAGTGCCGTTTCAATGTTACAATCCGAATAAAGTAGCAGGATAAAGATAAAATGAAGCGTGCGGCATGAACTATGATAAATTTTTTATAAAAAAATGTAAGTCAGTATTTTACAATTCAATAATATGTATTATATTTGCACGCATTTTAAAAAGAAAAGAATAACATTAAATAATTTAGATATGACTAAAGCAGAAATTGTAGCCAAAATTGCTGATAAGACAGGACTGGATAAGAAAGATGTCTTAACAGTTGTGGAACATTTTATGGATGAAGTTAAAGACAGTTTAGCTTCCGGTGAAAATGTATATTTAAGAGGATTTGGAAGCTTTATTAACAAGTATCGAGCTGAAAAAATCGGTAGAAATATTTCAAAAAATACTTCTATCAAAATTCCGGCTCATTACATTCCGGCTTTCAAACCCAGTAAAACTTTTGTAAACAAAGTAAAAGATAACGTAAAACCTTAAGAATTATGCCAAGCGGAAAGAAAAGAAAAAGAAAAAAAATTGCCACTCACAAACGTAAAAAAAGAAGTAGAGCAAATAGACACAAAAAGAAAAAGTAGGTTAACCTACTTTTTCTTTTAAAAAACGATTGTAATCGTTATAATCGATCATTGACATATTAACTGCAGACAGTTGTCTGCATAAAAACTGAAAGGAATGGATACAGAATTAATCATTCGGTCTAGTCCTTCCGCTATTGATTTTGCTTTATTAAAAGACGGCAAACTCACAGAACTTCATAAAGAAGAAACCTCTAACAAATTTAATGTTGGCGATGTTTATATGGGCAAAATTAACAAAGTTATTCCCGGCTTAAATGCCGCTTTTGTTAATGTAGGCGCCCAAAAAGACGGTTTTTTACACTATCATGATTTAGGACCGCAAATCAAATCGCTCGTTAAATACACCAAACAAATTCAATCGGGAAAGTTAAAAGATTATTCTCTCAAAAATTTTGATAGAGAACCCGATATTGACAAGTCAGGTAATATTAAAGATGTTTTAAAAGCCAAACAAAGCATCTTGGTTCAAATTCTTAAAGAACCCATTTCAACCAAAGGACCACGATTGACTTCCGAATTATCTTTAGCCGGTCGCTACCTGATTCTTGTCCCGTTTTATGATAAGGTTTCCGTTTCGCAAAAAATTGCAGATGAAGCAGAAAGAAATCGTCTTAAACGGCTGGTTCAAAGTATCAAACCGAAAAATTTCGGTGTGATTATCAGAACAGCCGCCGACGGAAAAAAAGTAGCGGATCTGGATAAAGACTTACAAAACCTCATCAATAAATGGCAGGTTTTGTCACAAAAAATTCAAAATGCCCATCCACCGCAACGTATTTACGGTGAAGATAACCGGGTAACTACCATGTTACGTGATATTTTAAATGATTCATTTACCAAAATCGTCGTAGATGACGAATTATTATATCTCGAAATTTTGGATTTTATCAAGCAAATAGCACCTGATTTGGAATCTATTGTTAAACTACACGATTCGTCCACACCGATATTTGAAAAATACGGTATAGAACGCCAAATCAAATCTTCATTCGGTAAAACGGTTATGATGGATAAAGGCGCCTATTTGATTATTGAACATACCGAAGCCATGCATGTCGTAGATGTTAACAGCGGAAATGCTTCGGATAAAACGCAATCACAAGAAGAGAATTCCTTGCAAGTGAATCTGAAAGCAGCAAGCGAAATAGCCAGACAATTACGCTTACGCGATATGGGTGGTATCATTGTTATCGATTTTATCGATATGAAAAATGCCGACAATCGCAAAAAGCTATACGAACACATGAAAAATGTGATGGCTGATGACCGTGCCAAGCATAAAATTTTACCCTTATCTCGCTTTGGATTGATGCAAATCACGCGCCAACGCTTCAGACCGGAACGAAATATTAATACCAAAGAAAAAAATCCGAGTTTGGTACTTAAAGGTGAAACCGATGCACCAATCACTTTAATATCACGTTTTGAAGAAGATATTAAGCGTTTGGTGGAACAAGGACATAAGCATATCCACTTGCATGTGCATCCTTTTATTGCGGCATATTTAACCAAAGGTATTTGGTCAATCAAACGCCAATGGCAATGGCGATATAAAGCTAAAATAAAAGTGCAACCGCGAGATTCGTTTAAATATTTGGAATACAAATATTTTGCGCCGGATAATTCGGAATTAAAACTTTAAAAAAAGCGCCTTGACGTACGTCAAGGCGCTTTTTTTTGCAGTTTGGACCCGTTTTAATCGATGTCAGATATCTTCCGGACAGATTTTTTATACCTTTCTACAATTTCGTATTCGGCAAAATGCATACATGACAATGTCATAAAACAGATAGCAATATGGGCTTTAAATTCGCTTGCAAATTTTCCGCTAATTTATCAATGGTTTTAGGATCACCTCTTTCAAATAATTCTTGGTTGTGATTTTTAATAACGCTTATTTGTAAACTAAGGTTATACGGATTAACACTTTGATTTCCGGACTATTGGGGATGATAATGTAGTGTTTATGTGCGAAGTCAGGAACAACATTAAGCTTAAATTTTTAACTAAAGTATCACACTGTAAAAAACGCTTCAAGTTCTTTCAAAGTTTCGGGGTTGGTTTCAATATCTTTAACGATATCACCTTTATCTAACACGACAATTCTGTCGGTTACTTCGGTTATGTGTCCCAAATCGTGACTGGAAATTAATAAGGTTTTATCTTGTCGTTCGGCTAATTCTTTCATCAGTTTTTTGAGCCGGATTTGCGTGGTCGGATCCAGATTGGCAAAAGGTTCATCAAGCACAATTACATCCGGATTGCCGATCAATGCGGCAACCAATCCTACTTTTTTCTGATTCCCTTTTGATAAATCTCTGATATATTTTTTTTGATTGAGGACTTCATCGTTAAAAAATTCGGTATATTGTTGCAAAAATTGATCGACATCCGCCTTATTTTGTCCCCGCAATTCCCCTACAAAATAGAAATACTCTTCGGGGGTCAAATAACCGATTAAAAAACTGTCATCGATAAAAGCCGACGTAAATTGTTTCCAATCTTCACTTTTATTGACCGTAATGCCATTATTGATAACTTCACCGGTTGTCGGCCGGATTAAATCGAGTACCAAATTAAAAAAAGTGGTTTTGCCGGCGCCGTTATTACCGACTAGTCCGAAACTTTGCCCTTTGGGTATATGTAATTCGGGCATATTCAAAACGGTCTTTCCGCTGTATTTTTTGGTTAAATTCTTTACTTGTATCATTGTTATATATGGTTATTTGATGATCTGGTTATTTGGTTATTTGATATCGGGGCTTCGATACACCTCCGACTTTCGTCGGAGCCACTCAGCCACCTTTGTTTCTGCTATGTAGGTCGCCAAGTAATCCCGATTGTCATCGGGATTGTACCGAGGCGCACTTCGTCGCTTGGCACTTTCCACTATAGTATTCTCAATTTTTATTAAACGCTGAAATGGTTTTGTATTTATTGTCGATATATTTTTTTTCAATAAAATTCATAATCGGTTTTTTGAATACTAATCCTAAAAAACCAATAGAAAAAATGATGCTTATAGCAACATTAAACCCCCAAAAATAATTAGCCAATCCATAAATAATCATGGGGACAAACATGATCAGGGCAACCATTAAAAATTGTGTGGCACTTGTGCCTTGGTAGTTAAACGTAGTACTTTTGTTTAAATCAACCGGTTTACGATTGTAGGCACCGAAAAACAAAACCAAGTAAGATGTAAATCCCAAATTGAAAATAGCACCAACCAAAATTAATAACAGAATATTGCTACCAAAATATACATAAGGCGTACTTAAAATAAACAATAAAACAGTCATAATCGTCATCATCAGCCATTTAGCTTCCAGATATTCGCGGTATTTAAAATTTTGACTCATAAAAAAACTGTAATAACTACTGTCCCAAGCCGGCACAAATTGTCCGAAATTTAAAGTAAATGCCCCGGTCATAAATAAAACAACGAAAATCAACATAACCGGCATTTTCTTCATATACAAAGGATTGCTAAAAAACAGCAAGCCGTATAACACCATTACAAAAGACATGATAAATACCATTTTAGGTCTTTTATTTCTTCTAATCAGCCGGATATCATTGCGTAAGAAAATAGATTTTTGTCCAAACCGGTCTAACCAAGACAAGCCGTCGTCTGAAGCAAATTGTTTTTTATCACTCAAAAAATCTAAATATAATTGTTGCTTAAGGGTTTTATAAGCTAAATAATACAATATTGCAAAGCCGGCAATGGCAATTATAACACTGACGGGATGTTGATAAAAAGCATAAAATAACGGACCGAAAACCGCAGTCAAGTCAACCCAACCGAAATGTTGTGAAGCATAAATTAATACCAATAGACTTAAAACCGCTAAAAATATGCGGTTGTTTTTGTTTATCAGGATGTTTAAATAGTTGTTTGATAAAATAACAGCCAGTACAGCCAACAGCCACATAACGACACCGAAAACATTATAATCGTTGATTATCAACATGATAGCAAACGGTATAAAAAATGTCATCGGTAAAAAGTTGAAAAAAGAAACCGCCGATTTTCCTAAAAGATAATGTGTTATTTTTGACCGCTTTACCGGTAAAATAAAAAATGGTTTAACGGACAATTTAGGCAGATTTTGTAAAAAATACCGGATGATTAAGTCAATTAAAAAAACATAGATTAAAAAGTGATTGACTAAAATAAAAGGGTCTTTATCAGGTAGTTTTTCTTTTAAAAACGGATAAATCGCAAATCCGATAATTAAAAAAGACGCCAACATATATAGCGCAAAAAATCCTAATAAAATATTTAAAATCAAACTTTTTTGCCAATAACTTGACCGGAAAAACCGGCGCCATTCAAGTATGATAAATTTTTGAAACATTTGTTGTTAATTGTTTGACAAATATAAGATATTGGATTGAATTTTAAAAGTAAAAAGTCAATCATTCTTGTTTAAAACCTTGTAAAGTTTGGTATTTACGTTTTAAATATAGCCGGCTGATATAATTAAGTATAGGATTTTTGAGCAAAATACCGATTAATCCCAAACCCGACAAAACCAACACAGATGGATAGAAACCCCAGTATTCAAAACCCGTCATTAAAATTATCATAGGAATGAACAATGAAATCATGCCGGCTATAAAAACTCTACCGGAAAGCCCTTGTGTATTAAACGTAGCTTTTCTGTCTAAATCTATACGTTTGGTGTTGTAAGCACTGTTCCACAATAAAAGCAAATTGGCAAAACCTATATTAGCCATCATAACCGCAAACAATAGCCAAAACAAACGCAAACTTCTAAAAGCATAAGGTGTTGATAATATGAATAATAACAAATTTGTCATACTCAAAAATAACCATTTGCTTTCCAAATATTTACGAATATTGACTTTTTGCGTCATCAACAACGGATAATAGGTACTATCCCAAGAAGGTATATAGTTCGCATAAGTAAAATTTAAGGCACTTATTATATAAAAAGCTGGCAAAACAAATTTATCGACAAGCTTATCATCAGGCACATCCCCAAAAATATAAAAAAGTCCCAGCAACGGCAATAACAATAATTGTTTCATTTGCTTGGTACGTTTGTTACGCCAAATCAATTTGAGTTCGTTGTTAAGATACAAACCGGTTTCACCAAATCGCCGGAAAAATCGCCAATCGGACAAGGTTGTTTTTTGTTTCCGGTTGTCAAACATGCCGGCATCTAAGTACAGTTGGTTATAAATATTGCAATATACCAAATATCCTGTCCAAACAGCTGTTAAAAAAGGCACTAAAACCAACCAAAGACTGTCTTTAAGTTGGTTCAAAAAATGTCCAAAATAACGTGGTAAATCAACAAAGTTAAAATATTGAGATGCGCCAAGTAAAAGCAATACCACCACTAAAAACCATAAAGTATTTTGATTTTTGTTGATGAGATAATTCAGATAATTATTAGTTAAAACTAAACCAAAAATAACTGACAACCAACATAATACATAAAAGTGATTATAATTCTGATACCACAAAACCGCTGCAAACGGCACAAAGAACATCAAAGGTAACCATACCCAAAAAGATGTCGTAGATTTCAACCAAATATACAGGCTGATTTGGCTTTTTTGTACCGCCAAAATCAAGAGCGATTGAACCGATGCTTGCGGAAGCCCTTGTGCTATATACCGCATAATTAAGTCGCCAATTAACCAATACAAAAGATAGTTATTGACCAAGTGTAACGGGTCTTGATTGGGAAAATGTTTGTTTAATAAAAAATACAACATGACACCGGCACTCAAAAAAAGCAGTAATAAATATAATGCGCCAAAGCCCAGTAAAATATTCAGCATCAAACTTCTTTGCCAATAACTTGACCGGAAAAACCGGCGCCATTCAAGTGTGATAAATTTTTGAAACATGTTGTGTTATGACATTTGCTTATTTTTAGTAAATTTTAATTGGTTTTCCGCCAAATTTCGGTTTTACGTCCCAAAAAACATCCCACACAGCTTTGACGCGTGCTAAATATTCTCTTAATTTGGTTTTTAGTCCACCGAAATTATTGACATCTTTGGCATTAAATCCAATAGCTTCAATATTAAAATGTTGTGCTATAAAGATAGCTCTTTCGTTGTGAAATTTTTGCGAAATAACCGTAAATTTTTCTTGCCCGAAAATTGTTTTGGCTCTAACTACAGAGTCCAAAGTACGAAAACCGGCATAATCTAAAAAAATTCTATTAGCCGGAATACCTAGTTCAATCAAAGCATTTTTAAACTCTTTCGGTTCATTGTAAGTAGTCTGTCCATTATCACCGCTAACCAAGACATAGTTGATTTTATGATGTTTGTATAATTCTGCAGCAGCTTTAACGCGGTAATAAAAATACCCGTTGACTTGTCCGTCTTTCAAATATTTAGAGGTCCCTAAAACCAAACCGACTTTGTTATACGGAATTTGGGTTACATTGAAATAGGTTTTATCCTGTGCCGTTTTCCCTACGACATAATTTGCCAAAATCATAAAGAAAAGCAGCAATATAAAAGATAATCCTAAAATTTTTTTGAACCGGATTGTTTTAATCATATAAGTTGTTTAACTACAAAGATACAATTATAATCAAATCATCATATCAACAATAACCAACGTAAATATTAGGTAAATAATCTACATATAATGATAATTAGCTTTAGTCATTTAAACAAAAAAAATTATATTTGAAATTCATTAATTCAAAACAGAAATAATAACTAAAAAATAATAAGATATGAAGGACAAGAAACGCGTTTATTTTTTCGGAAATAAACAAGCCGATGGCAATGCATCGATGAAAAACCTTTTGGGTGGCAAAGGGGCTAATTTAGCCGAAATGAATTTGATAGGTGTACCGGTTCCCCCCGGATTTACCATTACTACCGATGTCAGTACGGAATATAACGAACTTGGTAAAGACAAAATCATTGCTATACTTAAAGATGAAGTATTAGAAAATTTGAAAAAAGTGGAAAATGTACTCGGTGCCAAATTCGGTGATGATACCAATCCGCTTTTAGTTTCAGTGCGTTCCGGCGCCCGTGTATCAATGCCCGGTATGATGGATACGGTTTTAAATCTCGGTATGAATGACAAAGCCGTGGACGCCTTGGCAAAAAAATCGGGCAATGAACGTTTTGCTTGGGATAGCTACCGCCGTTTTGTACAAATGTATGGTGATGTGGTTCTCGGGATGAAGCCCGAAAACAAAGAAGATATCGACCCGTTTGAAGCCATTATGGAAGCGCTTAAAGAAGAAAAGGGCTATCAAAACGATACTGATTTTACCACAGATGATTTAAAATATTTGGTACAAGCTTTTAAAGATGCCGTTAAAAAACAAACCGGAAAGGATTTCCCCGAAGATGCTTACGAACAATTATGGGGTGCTATCCTTGCTGTTTTTGACAGTTGGAACAACGAACGCGCTATCTACTATCGCAATATGAACAAAATTCCGCACGATTGGGGAACGGCTGTCAATGTACAAGCAATGGTTTACGGCAATATGGGTGATAATTCCGCTACGGGGGTTGCCTTTACCCGTGATGCTGCCACCGGAGAAAATATTTTTAACGGCGAATATTTGATTAATGCACAAGGCGAAGATGTGGTTGCAGGTGTGCGCACGCCCCAACAAATCACCAAAGAAGGTTCAAAACGTTGGGCAAAATTGGCAGGCATCAGTGAAGAAGAACGTGCTACAAAATATCCATCCCTCGAAGAATCTATGCCTGATGCCTACAAAGAGCTTTTTGAAACCCAAGACAAGCTCGAAAAACATTACCGCGATATGCAAGACTTAGAATTTACCATTCAAGACGGTAAATTGTGGTTGTTGCAAACCCGTACCGGTAAACGAACCGGTGCCGCTATGGTCAAAATAGCTATGGATATGCTTAAAGAAGGTATGATTACCGAAGAAGAAGCTTTAATGCGGATTGAACCCGAAAAATTAGATGAACTCTTACATCCTGTTTTTGATAAAGATGCCATTAAAGCCGGTAAAGTAGTAGCCAAAGGTCTGCCTGCATCACCGGGAGCTGCTACCGGAAAAATCGTCTTTTTTGCCGATGAAGCTGAAAAATTACGCGAACAAGGCGAAGATGTGATTTTAGTCCGTATTGAAACCTCACCCGAAGATTTAGCCGGTATGGATGCTGCCAACGGTATTTTAACGGCACGCGGCGGTATGACATCGCACGCAGCGGTTGTAGCACGCGGTATGGGTAAAACTTGTGTATCCGGTGCCGGTGAATTGGATATCGATTATAAAAACCGCACTTTACAATCTCGCGGCATAACTTTTAAAGAAGGCGATTGGATTTCGCTCAACGGTTCAACAGGAGAAGTATATAACGGTAAGATTGATACCATTGAACCGCAACTCAGCGGCGAATTTGCCGAATTGATGGAACTTGCTGATAAACACTCACGTATGTATGTCCGTACCAATGCCGATACACCCAAAGATGCTGCCGTCGCTCGCGATTTCGGCGCCAAAGGTATCGGCTTATGTCGTACCGAACACATGTTCTTTGAAGGTGATAAAATTATTGCCATGCGTGAAATGATTTTGGCAGAAGATGAAGTCGGCAGACGTAAAGCTCTCGAAAAATTATTACCCATGCAACGCGAAGATTTTGAAGGGATTTTTGAAGCCATGCACGACTTGCCGGTAACCGTTCGCCTACTCGATCCGCCACTACACGAATTTGTGCCACACGATGAAAAAGGTCAACAAGAAATGGCAGATGTCATGGGTGTTGATGTATCGGTCATCAAACAAAAAGTAGAAGATTTATCCGAATTCAACCCGATGCTCGGACACCGCGGTTGCCGTTTGGGAAATACCTATCCCGAGATTACCGAGATGCAAACCAGAGCGATTATTGAAGCGGCCTTGAATTTGAAAAAACGCGGTATTACGGCTAAACCCGAAATCATGGTGCCGTTAGTCGGTAAAAAAGAAGAAATGGCATTGCAAAAACAAATCATCGAAGCAACGATCAAAAAAGTTTTTGCTGAATATGGTGATACTATTCCTTATAAAGTCGGGACGATGATTGAAATTCCGCGTGCTGCCTTAACAGCAGATGAAATTGCCGAAGAAGCAGAATTTTTCTCATTCGGCACCAACGATTTAACCCAAATGACTTTTGGCTATTCGCGTGATGATGCCGGTAAATTTTTACCCATATACAAAGCCAAAGGTATCTTAAAAGCTGATCCATTTGAAAAACTCGACCAAGAAGGGGTTGGTCAATTGGTAAAAATGGCCGTCAAAAAAGGACGTCAAACCCGTCTGGATATCTCGTTGGGTATTTGCGGTGAACACGGTGGTGAACCGAGTTCTATCGACTTTTTCCACAGAGCTGATTTGCACTATGTCAGTTGTTCACCTTACCGCGTGCCTATTGCACGTTTGGCAGCAGCGCAAGCCAATATCAGAAATAAATAACCGTATTTTGGTTTTCATAATAAAATCGGGGAGTGCATGCACGCACGCCCCGATTTTATTATGAAAACATCTCTGCCATTCGCTTGCCACTTTCCATTTTTAACTGGATACTATTTAGGGGCTGCTGATATTCTACAAAAAACTCAATAAATACAGAAGTAGAAGTAAAAAACTATTAAAATATTTGGTCAAAATGCAAGGATTTTATATGCTTTATAGCATAAAACCGTGCATTTTTTGGTCAAATATACATCACAAAAACAGGTAAAATTAGAATTTTTTAAGCATCCGTTCAACAATGATTTATATCCGAACAATAGATGGGTTAAATTATCAGAACTTATTCATTGGGATGAACTTGCTAATGTTTATAGCCAAAAATTAGATTCCAATCGTGGTCGATTTTCAGTAGATGTGTATACTGTTTTAGTCGCTATGGTTATTAAACATTTTTAAAAACTGAACGATAGAGGCACCATACAGATGATACAAGAGAATCTTTATCTGCAATTTTTCTGTGGGTTACCGGAGTTTACTCATAAACCTGTCTTTGATCCCAGCTTATTTGTTGATATACGCAAACGTTTAGGGGGCAGTGAGTTTGACGAATTTAATAAGCTGGTCATTTCCAAGTTTGAAGCTGTCAAATCACAGGCGATAAATAAGAAAAATCATCTGACATAAAAATGTTAGAAACCATTGATTAACTGTACCAACAACAAAAAGAAATGTATGAACAAAAAACTCATAGTATTACCAATCGTATTGTGAATTTATATCAACCTTGGGTGCGTCCGATAGTCAGAGGTAAATCGGGTAAAAAAGTAGAGTTTGGTTCAAAAATAAACATCATGCTAAAAGATGGTTTTGTGCGAATAAATCATTTTGATTTTGAAGCCTTTAATGAAGGACAATTGGTTGAGTCGATGGTAGAAAGTTATTATGCGTTTTACGGTTATTATCCGGAATATTTTTTAGGCGATAAATTATATTTAAACAGATCCAATCGAAAATATCTCAAAGAAAGACATATAAAAATCGTAGGTAAACCGCTGGGGCGCCCCCCTAAACAATGTCATGAAACGGCAAGCGAAAAACGAAAAAAACGAAAAAAAGCCGCTGAACGGAATCAAGTTGAAGGTAAATTCGGACAAGCAAAAAGAGGCTACAAACTCAATAATATCAAAGCAAGATTAGCAGCA
>WFZY01000140.1 GCA_015489265.1 Flavobacteriaceae bacterium
GATTTTGAAAATAAACCCGGTATGTGGAATTATATTTGGCTGCGTGAAAATTCCATTGATAACGAAATCAATTATGCCATTATCAAAAATGCCGAAGTAGGTATTGTGGCTTATCCGGCCGGCAATACTAATCCGGTTTTAAGGATAAAGAATACGCAAATTTATAACCACAGTTTAGTTGGTATTTACGGAATAGCTACAAACATAGAAGGTGAAAATTTGGTTTTAAACAATTTCGGTATGTCGGCACTCAATATCCAATTGGGGGGCAATTACAGTTTTAAACATTGCACCTTTGCTAATTTCAGTGGTGGTATTCGCAATGAAAAATCCGGTGCGGTTTATGTGAGTAATTATCTCAAAACCCCTGACCAGATTTTTGTAGCAGATTTGCAAAATTTTGAATTGGGTAATAGTATTGTTTATGGTAATTCGAGCATCGAATTTTATTTGGATAAAGATGATGCGGCGGATTTTAATTATCACGTTTACAATAACTTAATAAAATTTGAAGACCCGCAGCATCATTTCAGTGATGTTCCGGAAGTCGATTTTACCGATGTTGCACAATATCAAAATATATTGCTCAATGAAGACCCTGTTTTTCAAGATCCGGCAGAAAACCAATTATTGATTGGGGACACATCACCATGCATCAATCAAGGGGATGTTAATACGGCAGCATCCGTTCCATTGGATTTGTTAGGGGTTGACCGTACAGCGGCACCGGACTTGGGGGCTTACCAACATATTACTTTTCCCAATTAGTGGATTAAAAAAAATTAAACTAAAAGCTAACCGGATTTATCTCAATAAATTGTCAGAATTTTCAAAAGCTTTTTCACCCAAATATAATCCCGCATTATAGATTTTTTCAGCTTTTAAAAAATCTAAAGTACCGGCTAATTTTCTTGGGATATTAATCAATAAATCGGGTTGATGTCGTGCAATTATTTGATTGGAAACTTGGGCAATCAATAAATGTAATGAACGGTCTAAGATTTCCGTATAGCCCAAGGTTTTATCATTGGGCTTTTTATGGCGTAACATTTTATTAATATGTTGCCTGATTTTACTTAATTTTTGGTTATAATCCGTTTCATCTTTTTGATTAGTATGCATAATTTGTTGTAAATCATTGGTTACCGGTATATCGGCATTAGCACAAACTGCCACAACCGGAAGCCCGTTATCCGGCAAACGATTTAACGGAATATTGTTGACCAATCCACCATCTAATAATATTTGCCGGTCTTTATAAACCGGTGTAAAAATGCTAGGAATAGCAATACTGGCGCGAATGGCTTCAATAAGATTGCCATCAGTGAAATCGACTTCTGAATTTTGATTCAAGTCTGTGGCAACCGCCGTATAAGGTATTTTTAGATTTTCAATTTGTTTGATTGTTAGCATTTGTTCGATACGATGCATGATTTTTTCGCCTTTGATTAAGCCGGGTAACTTAAAAGAAAAATCTAGCATCCTAACCGCTTGTTTGATATCGGCATTGAATAACCAGGTTTTAAATTCAGCCATACCGTCGCCTGCGTATACACCACCGACTAATGCGCCCATTGAAGTGCCGGCAATAGTGGCTATCTCGAACCCTTTTTGTTCTAAAACTTCAATGATACCGATATGCGCAATGCCACGGGCGCCACCACCTGAGAGTACTAAATTGATTGGTTTTGACATGTTTTCATTTTTTGATGTTTAAAACTAATAAAAAGATTTGGTTCATGGTCGTTTATTCTGAGAAAATAGACATATGAACCTAAAAAGCTATTGAATTTGTCGATATTTTTCATTATCTTTGAAGCAATTAAACCTTAAATTTTTATTATGAAACAAAGAGTAGTCATATTTGAAGCCGAAGGTGGTTCAGATAAAGGATTAGACGGATACCGCAAAGATACCATTCCCATAGCTAATGCTTTGCGTGAACGTGGTTGGAATGTCGATATTTTAAAATTTAGAGACGAATGGGCAGACAAAATTTACGATTATGCTAAAAATCGTTATGATGCTTATATCACACGAGTCAATCCGGGAACGATTCCTGCGGGTGAAAAGATATTTTTTGAAACCTTGCGCAAATTATCCGATGCCGGATTGGAAGGTTTTTCGCATCCTGATGTGATGCAAGATTTAGGCGCCAAAGATGCTTTGGTTAAATTGGTTGGTACCGGTTTGGTTCCCGAAGATACTTATGCCTACTATACAGTTGAAGAATTTAAAAATACTTTTCCGAAAAGTATCTCGTTTGGTGAACGGGTTTTAAAACAAAATCGTGGTTCTACCGGTGAAGGTATTTGGCGTGTACAAGTCATAGATGAACGTCCTTACAAACCCGGTGATACTTTACCACTCGATACCAAACTCAAATTGACCGAAGCCAAAGATAACCATGTAGAATATCGTACTTTGGAAGATTTTATGGACTTTGCTACCCAATATATTGTCGGTGATAACGGTATGTTGGTCGATATGCGTTTTATGCCCCGTATCAAAGAAGGGGAAATTCGTATTTTGATGGTTGGCGAAGAGCCCATTTTTGTTGTACATAAAAAACCGGCAGAAAGTGCCGATGCTTTTTCTGCTACTTTGTTTTCCGGTGCCAAATATACTTATGACCGTCCTGAAGAATGGCAAGAATTGGTCGATATGTTTATCGGGCGTTTGCCGGAAATTATGTCAAAACTCGGCAACCATGATGCGCCTTTAATTTGGACGGCAGATTTTATGCTCGACTGGGACGAAAATGGTAACGATACTTATGTTTTGGGTGAAATTAACAATTCTTGTGTCGGTTTTACCAGCCATTTGAACCAAGGTATTCAAGACAAGATTGCAGACCGTGTGATTGAATTGGTCAGTAAGAAAAATGCTTAATCAATTTTTCAAATAAAAATACTGAGACCGTTACCTTAATAGTGACGGTCTTATTTTTTATATAATACTGATTACAAGAGCATTTCAATCAATACATGCAATTTTACACGATAAACTTGCATTTAACGCCCGAATTTTTCTATTTTAGCTAAAAATATTCTTTGATGAAGTATTTGGAAAGTATAGGAAAATACAGCTTGATGCTCAAGCAGGTCTTTAAAAAACCGCAAAAACCCAAAATATTTTGGGAAAATTATTTTAAAGAAGTCGAAGATTTGGGCATTAAATCTATCGGTTTGGTGGGTTTTATCTCTTTTTTCATCGGTGGGGTTGTAACCATTCAAACCGCCCGGAATTTGAATAATCCGTTGATTGATAAATTGTATATTGGTTACGCTACCATAAAATCTATCATTTTAGAATTTTCCCCGACATTCATTTCCATTATTTTAGCCGGTATCGTCGGCTCGTATATTGCTTCAACCATAGGTACTATGCGTATTACCGAGCAGATTGATGCTTTAGATGTTATGGGGGTTAATTCGCTGAATTATTTGGTCTTACCCAAAGTCGTTGCTGCGGTGACCTTTTATCCTTTTTTAATTGTTATCAGTATGTTTCTCGGTGTTTTTGGCGGCTGGGTCGTTGGTAATATGACCGGCATGGTATTGTCTTATGATTACTTAAAAGGTATTCGCTATTCTTTTGACAGTTTTGATGTGGTATATGCACTCATCAAAACTTTGGTTTTTGCTTTTTTTATAGCCACCATCCCATCTTACTATGGTTATTATGTCAAAGGCGGTTCGTTGGAAGTGGGACGCGCCGCCACACAAGCGGTTATTTGGACCAGCGTCAATATCATTATTTTCAATTATATATTAACCCAACTATTATTAAGTTAGATGATTGAAGTTAAAAATTTATATAAATCTTTTGATGGCAAACCGGTTTTAAAAGGTATTTCAGCGGTTTTTGAAACCGGTAAAACCAATATGATTATCGGACGAAGCGGTTCGGGAAAAACCGTTTTTTTAAAAAGTATGTTGGGACTGATACAACCCGATCGAGGGGTGATTTCGTTTGACGGCCGTGTATGGGACCAATTGTCATTGGACGAGCAACGACAAATCAGAAAAGAAGTAGGCGTGGTGTTTCAAGGTAATGCTTTGTTTGATTCCATGACGATAGAAGAAAATATCAAATTTCCCATGCGTATGTTTACCAACATATCGCCTGAAGACAAAAAGAAACGGGTTAATGAAGTGTTGGAACAGGTGAATTTGGAAGGGGTGAATGACAAATATCCTGCCGAAATATCGGGCGGTATGCAAAAACGTGTGGCTTTGGCGCGGGCGATTGTATTATATCCCAAATACTTGTTTTGCGATGAACCCAATTCCGGATTAGACCCCAAAACTGCCATTATTATCGACAATTTGATTCACGATTTGACTGTCCGCTATAATACCACAACGGTTATTAATACACACGATATGAATTCAATTATGGAAATCGGTGAAAAAATCATCTTGCTCAAAAACGGACATAAGCAATGGGAAGGTGATAAATCGCAAATCTTCTTTACCGACAATCCCGATTTGAACGATTTTGTATTTTCATCATCTCTGTTTAGAAAAGTAAAAGAATTGGTGCAAAAAGAAGGACATTTTGAATAAATTATGTGGCGGGAACGAACAGCTTTATTATTGAAACAAGAAGGACTTGAAAAATTACAACAAGCCCATATTTTAGTGGTCGGACTTGGTGGTGTCGGGTCGTTTGCTGCCGAGTTTTTGGCGCGTAGCGGTGTCGGACAACTGACTTTGGTCGATGGCGATACGGTGGATATCACCAATATCAACCGGCAATTACCGGCTTTGCATTCTACGGTCGGCCATGCTAAAACAGAAGTGGTAGCCGAAAGATTACGAGATATCAATCCGGAAATTAAATTGCATCTTATCAATCAATTTATAGAACCGGACGGGTTTACGGATTTGGTATCAAGCGCAAAATTTGATTATATCATTGATGCGATTGATAGTGTATCACCCAAAATATATTTGATTTTAGCAGCAAAGCACCAAAAAATAAAAATCGTATCGGCAATGGGAGCTGGGGGTAAGATGAACCCTTCCAAAGTCAAAGTTGGCGATATATCTAAAACCCGCGACGATTTTTTAGCCAGAGTGATTCGTAAGCGTTTACGAAAACAGGGTATTCAAAAAGGTGTCAAATGTGTTTTCTCAACCGAACTGCAGAATACTGACAGCTTACAAATGACGGACAATACGGATTTTAAAAAATCACATTATGGCACCATATCTTATATGCCGGCACTCTTTGGTTTATATGCAGCAGCTACAGTGATTGATTATTTGACTTCTAAAGTTTGATATTAACTTCTTGCAAGTCAATACTTGGTGGTTTTTTCCATTTGATATTACAGCCGATACTTGGTTTTTGTGCTTCGTCAGGAATCATTTTACCTTCTAATAAATAATCTAATGCTTTGCGTAAATCTTTCCCGTCATTTGGCAGATTGTTTTTTGGGGTGCTTTCATCCATTCTGCCACGATATACCAGTTTGTTATCGGCATCAAAAACATAAAAATCGGGCGTACAAGCTGCTTGATAAGCTTCTGCAATTTCTTGGGTTTCGTCATACAAATATGGAAAAGTATAACCGACTTTTTTGGCTTGTTCGGTCATCAATTCCGGGGCATCTTGCGGGTAATTTTCCACATCATTGGCACTGATACCGACAAAACCGATGCCTTTTCTTTGATAGTCATTAGCTATGCTAACTATCTGATTATTAACATGCAAAACATACGGGCAATGATTGCAGATAAACATGACTACAGTCCCTTTATCGCCTTTAATATCGTCAAAAGTCAGATATTTTCCGGAAACGGTATCGTATAATTTAAAATCTGGTGCTTTGGTTCCCAAAGGAAGCATATTGGATGGTGTTGCTGCCATAATTTTATTTTTTGCTAAAATACGAAAAGTTGTGTAAATGGGGTACTATTATTGTTTGATATGATATTAGTTTTTTTTGGATAATCTTTTTTAACGCAGACTTTAATTCCCTAGTTAATTTGAGGAATTGAGAAAATTATTATTTGTTCCATTTCTAATACTACGAAATTTGGAAGAAAAATTTCATTTTTGATTTTTAATTTTTTGGAATCACCTTTTATTTAGATTTACCGGTAAATTTTAAAATCAAAAAGCCCGAAAATCCAGCGGTTAAAGAACCGAGAATGATGCCGATTTTGGCTGAGTTAATCAAGAAATCATTACCTTGAAAAGCTAAATTGGCAATAAAAATGGACATTGTAAAGCCAATGCCTGCTATGGCACCAATGCCGATGATGTGTTTATAGTTTAAATCATCGGGGAGTTTGATGAGTTTTAATTTTACGCCTGCAAATGTAAATAAACTGATGCCGGATAACTTTCCGATAAAAAGTGCCAAGGCAATATTCATTAC
>WFZY01000141.1 GCA_015489265.1 Flavobacteriaceae bacterium
AAATAAAATAAGGTTGTAAAAATAATATTTTTTTTGATATATGTTAAAAAAATAATTTTGATTCTTTCTAAAGAAAAGCTTAATTTTGCGCTTTGTAAAAATAAAGATGGAAAGCATACAACTTCATGACAAAACTTTTGAACCTTATATTGATAAGGATAAGATTGCTAAAGCTGTTTCGAGTTTAGCCAATCAGATAGAAAAATATGCCGGTAACGAACCTATTGTATTTATAGTTGTCCTTAAAGGTTCATTTATATTTGCTGCCGATTTGGCAAAACAATATACCAAAGATGCCGTATTTGAATTTTACAGATTGAAATCGTATGAAGGTACGCAAACATCAGGTGATGTTAAAATTTTAGTGGATATTGATACGGACCTTATCAAAGGCAAAAAAGTGGTTGTCTTGGAAGACATTGTTGATACCGGCAATACTTTGGAAAAAATTATGTCGGAATTAACCAAAAAACAACCGGCAGACATAAAGATTGCGACTTTATTTTTTAAACCGAATGCTTACAAAAAGGATTTTCCAATCGATTTTGTCGGTATGGAAATCCCCAATGCTTTTATTGTCGGTTACGGATTAGATTATGACGAATTAGGAAGAAATTTACCGGAAATATACAGATTAAAAAAAGAAAAAATGATTGATTTCATACTATTTGGACCTCCGGGTGCAGGCAAAGGCACTCAAGCTAAAATCATTAAAGATAAATTGGGCTTAACTTATATTGCTACCGGCGATATGTTTAGAAATCATATTAAAAATGAAACGCCGCTTGGTAAGAAAGCCAAAGCATATATTCAAAAAGGTGATTTGGTTCCGGATGAGATTACCATAGATATGATTAAGGAAATTATATCGGATCCCGAAGTCAAAGGGCTGATATTTGACGGGTTTCCACGTACCGTTAAGCAAGCCGAATTTCTTGATAAACTGATGGCTGAAAAGGACCTTATTATCGATGCTTTGATTGCGCTTGATGTCCCCGAAGAGCATTTGGTAAAACGTTTGTTGGAACGCGGCAAAACCAGCGGTCGCTCTGATGACAACGAAGAAACCATCAAGCATAGACTACAACAATATCATGCTAAAACAGAGCCTGTTAAAGAATATTATCAAAAACAAGGCAAATATTACGAAGTAAATGGCGTAGGAAGCATTGAGGATGTAAACCAACGCTTGCTAGATGTTATTAGCAGTATTAAACTACGCGAAAAAGCATAAATATAGCGGCAATCTAAAGATAATATGACAGAAGGTAATTTTACCGATTATATTAAAATTCACGTCAAATCAGGTCACGGCGGTAAAGGATCGGCGCATCTCAGACGTGAAAAATATATCCCGAAAGGCGGTCCCGATGGTGGTGATGGCGGGCGTGGCGGTCATATTATTATCAAGGGCAATAAAGAATTTTGGACACTTTATCATTTAAAGTTTAAGCAACACTTTAAAGCCGAAAAAGGTGGCGATGGCAGTCGCCAACGTTCAACCGGTAAGGATGGTGAAGATATTTATATCGAAGTACCTTTAGGGACGGTTATTAAAGATACCAATACCGGTGAAGTTATTGGTGAAATTACAGAAAACGGTCAACAAATAATTGTTGCCGAAGGCGGTAAGGGTGGTAAAGGCAACTGGCATTTTAAGTCGGCTACTAATCAAACACCGCGTTACGCCCAATCCGGTTTGCCCGGTGAAGAACGAGACTTAACACTGGAACTCAAACTATTGGCTGATGTGGGTTTGGTGGGCTTTCCCAATGCCGGAAAATCGACACTTTTAAGCAAACTGACTGCAGCCAAGCCAAAAATTGCCGATTATCCATTTACGACTTTAAAACCCAATTTAGGAATCGTTTCTTATCGTGACGGTCGTTCGTTTGTGATGGCGGATATTCCGGGTATTATTGAAGGCGCTTCTGAAGGCAAAGGACTGGGGCATTATTTTTTAAGACATATTGAGCGTAATTCTAATTTATTGTTTTTAGTACCAGCCGATGCCGATGATATCAAAAAAGAATATGAAGTCTTGTTAAATGAGTTAAAAAAATATAATCCGGAACTGCTTGACAAAAAAAGAATTTTAGCCATATCCAAATCCGATTTACTCGATGATGAATTAGAAGCTGAAATAGAACAGGATTTACCTAAAGATATTCCGCATATTTTTATTTCGTCTTATACCGGAAAAAATCTTGACCGGTTAAAAGATATACTTTGGAATGAGCTAAATACTTGAAACTTTTTACTAAAAACCTTCAACTCATCAATTGGTATGCTTGTGTAGCAATTTCTTTTTCTTCATTAGTCGGAATGACAAAAACCTTAACTTTTGCATTTTTACCGGTAATATCACCTTGGTATTTTTTGGGATTTTGGTTTTTATTTGGGTCAATTTCTATACCGATAAAATTTAAATCGTGCGCAACCAGTTTACGGACAATTTCGGAATTTTCACCAATCCCTGCCGTAAAAATCAGGGCATCTAAACCGTTCATTTGAGCAGTATAATTACCAATGTATTTTTTGATAGCACCGGCATACATTTTTAGAGCCAATTCAGCTCGTTTATCACCTTGGTTTGCAGCGGTTTCAATATCCCGTAAATCATTGCTGCCTGCCAATGCTTTCATGCCGCTTTGTTTGTTTAAAATATTTTGAATGTCTGAAGAACTGTAATTTAATTTGTCCAATAAATAAAAAATGATGGATTGGTCAATATCACCACTGCGCGTTCCCATAATTAAACCGTTCATCGGACCAAATCCCATACTAGTGTCATAGCTTTTGCCGTTAAGAACTGCCGTTGCACTAGCACCATTACCAAGATGTAAGCTGATAAGCTTGGTATCATTGCGTCCGAGTAGTTTATTGGCTTCACGGGATACATATTGGTGGCTGATACCATGAAAGCCATATTTTTGAATGCCGGATTTATAAAAATTATCCGGAATGGCATATTTGCGATTTTCTTCGGGAATAGTATGGTGAAATGCCGTATCAAAAACAGCTATTTGCTTAGCATCACTAAAAATTTCTTCAGCGGTTTCAATGCCGGTCAAATTCGCCGGATTATGTAAAGGTGCCAAAGAGAAAAGTGCTCTGATTTTGTCTTTGACTTTGTCATTGATAAATGTCGGTTGCATAAAAGTATTGCCACCATGAACCACCCGGTGTCCAACGGCTACGATTTCTGATGTATTTTTAATGATTGGCTGCTTGCTATCAAGTAAGTAGTTGACCAGTAGATGTAAGGCATCTTTATGTGTTGCTACCGGTTGCGTAACTTCAAAATCATTGGCAACAAAACGGGACGTTTTTTCCCCGATTCGTTCAGCCAAACCTTTGACCAAAACTTTAGCTTGAGGCATGTCAAATAATTGAAATTTTAAAGACGAGCTACCGGAATTTAAGACAAGTATTTTCATTAGAATATTTTTTTATGCTGCAAAATTACGGCATATTCCGGTGCAAAAAATGATTTTTGTGTGATAATTCGGTTATTTGATGATACTAAAGAATTGGGGACATTTTAAGATGACCTAGTAGGTTTTAAAAACCTGCTAGGTCTTGTCAAATTGTTAGTTATCAAAAAGTTATCACCTTTCATTTCTCAACAACTTGATATTAAGCTTATGTCTGAATAGCCCCAACATTATAACGTTCGGTTATAGGTTTGTGATTTGCCATTTCTATGCCCATACTAATCCATTTACGGGTATCTAACGGATTGATAATGGCATCAGTCCATAGG
>WFZY01000142.1 GCA_015489265.1 Flavobacteriaceae bacterium
ATCATATTTATGTCAAAATTTGTATATTAAAAAGTTCGTTATTGTGATTTATTTTTCTAATTAATTGAATAATTATTTAAAATATTTTGTTTTTTAACAAAAAGTTAATAATTTTACTTCGTAAACTATTCTATATTAGACTAATTAAAGATTTTAAAATGAATTCAAAATCGCTATTGATACTGCTTTTATTCTTAATTTGGGGTTCGGGCAGTACGTATTGGTATGTCTGTAAAATTAAGGGTTTTTGTGAGCAAACGCAAGTTTCGGCACCTGCAAAAGATGCTCATGAAACTCATCAACAAGTAAGCGTTAAAAAAATAAAGCATTCCCTACTTTATTTTTTACGAAACAAACCGGAACCGGTTATCAACGATACGCTTCAATGGCAAGCGGAAGTCAAATCGCTTAAGCAATTACAAGCAGAAGGTAAAAAATTGCATATTGAAGGCCCTTATTATGCCGGTGAATCCAATCCGACTGATTTTGACAACTTGGGTCTGGCGAGAGCGGAAGCACTTAAAAAGTTGTTGTCAAGAACTATTCCCGATAGTTTGATTAAGACGCAAGCTAAGTTAATTGATGCTTCAAGTGGTTTATCACCTGATTTTATTGAATATGATAAAAATTGGACCAAATGGTTAGTCGATAATGATTTTGTAAAAGAACAAGGTCAAAAAACAATTATTTATTTTCCTTATAATTCTACCAAGGAAATTAAAAATAAAGCCATCATATCTTATATGGATGCTGTGGTTAATAATATGAAAAATCATCCGGTCTTAAATATTTTGATTGTCGGGCATACGGACAATGTCGGTAATGCTGCGTCCAATAAATTATTAGGATTGAAACGTGCCAACCGGATCAGAAATTGGTTAGTCCGTAAAGGTATTGATGCCAAGAGAATTATAACAAAGTCCGAAGGAAAAAATCAGCCGATTGCTGATAATGCCACACCCGAAGGCAGACAAAAAAATCGTAGAGTAGAAATTAGTTACATTAAAAAATAAAAGTTATGCAAATATTAGTCAGCGGATTATTCAGTACATCTGAATCATACGGTAAAAGTGATGCCGTTTTAGAAATTATACTAATGCTTTTAGTGGCCTTTATTTTGGGTTATTTATTGCGTTATTTTATCGGTAAATCAAAAACTTCTCAGAATGAGAGTAATGAGGATTGGGCGCATAAGTATGATTTGTTAAAAAATCAATTTGATATTAAACAAAATGATTTGGCTAAATTACAAGCAGCTCTTGACGAATGTCAAAAAAATAGAGACGCTTTAAAATTTGCCGCAATTCCCGAAAAGAAAAAGCTGGTTAAAAAAGATGACTTGAAAAAAGTGGAAGGCATCGGTCCTAAAATAGAACAATTGCTGTTTGAAGCGGAAATATATACTTGGGACGATTTGTCTAAAACAGAAGTCGGTTTTATACAAGCGATACTTGATAAAGCCGGTCCAAATTATAAAGTTCATAACCCTGAAAGTTGGCCGTTCCAAGCCAAATTGGCAGCTGAAAACAAATGGGATGAGCTTAACAAATGGCAAGATGAACACAAAGGGGGTAGATTTTAAGGAAATTTGTAATTCGGTGTTTTTTAATGGAATCCTAAAATAGCTATCATTTCATCCTTTTATTTTTCGCTTTTCCAGCTAAGCCGGCAGACTTATATCGGCTAATATTCATTTGCTCGAAAACTAGGGGGTGATATGCTATTTTTATAGATTATTTTAATAGGATAACTTTAGCTTACCAACTTTTAACATTTTTTCATACATTTGAACAAATATTTTATATATGATTTCATTTGTCAAAGGAAAAGTTTTTGACTTGACGCCTACTTATGTTATTATTGACAATCACGATATCGGGTATCATATTGCCATTTCGCTCAATACTTATGCCAAAATCAATCCGGAAGAAGATTTATTGTTATATACTCTGCAGATTATCAGAGATGATGCGCATTTGTTATATGGTTTTTATGACCCGCTTGAGCGCGAGATTTTCAAATTGTTGATTTCTGTTTCCGGTATCGGTGCCAATACGGCTTTATTGATTTTGTCTGCCATGACGTCTAAAGAAGTGCAACAAGTCATAGCCAATGAAGATGTAGTAGCTTTAAAAGCCATAAAAGGCATTGGTGCCAAAACAGCACAAAGAGCCATCATCGAATTGAAAGACAAAATTTTAAAAACTTATGACATCAGTCCCGAAACCGGTATTCCAACTGTTACTTCACCTGTTAAAGACGAAGCTTTATCGGCATTGGAAGCACTCGGATTTCCTAAAAAACGCAGCGAAAAAATTATAGAACAAATTTTGAAAGAAAATCCGGAAATTAATCTCGAAAAAACAATAAAAGAAGCACTCAAACGTTTTTAATTTTTAACAAAAAACATTCGATGAAACCGACATGATTAAAATAATTATTAAACACACAAAGAAATGATTATTTTAATCATCAAAGGTTGCATATGACCATAATGTTATAATAAAAAATAAACAGATGAAAAAGCATTTTTCATTTTACATATTATTCGGCTTATTTTTTCTAGGTATTCTACCGGTTAAATTGCAAGCTCAGAACAATCAGACTACACAACAGGATACATTAAGACAACAAATCAATCCGGCTGCCGTTCAATTGCCGGACCCAAACAGTATTCAAAGTCTGTACACCTACGATCCTAAAACCAATTTGTTTTATTTCAATAAAAAAGTCGGTAGTTATAATCTGGCATATCCGTGGGTCTTAACCCCCGAGCAATATTACAATCGGGTTTTGAAGGAAAAAATGAATCAGAACTTTAAAGATCGTAATCAAGCCATATCCGGCAATTCTGAAGAAGCCAAGAAAAAACGCAAGGATTTGTTACCGACCTATTACGTCAATTCCAAATTTTTTGAAAGTATTTTCGGTGGTAAAACTATCAATATTCAGCCCAAGGGTAATTTTAGTATCGATTTAGGATTGCGTTATACCAAGCGTGATAATCCGTCGCTGCCCATCAAAAACCGGTCTAATTTATCCTTTGATTTTGACCAGAAAATCAGTATGGGGTTGAAAGGTAAAATCGGCACCCGTCTTGATCTGGATTTAAACTACGACACCCAATCTACTTTTGATTTTAACAACCAAATCAAGTTGAATTATACCCCGACTGAAGACGATATTTTGCAAAATATTGAGCTGGGTAATGTCAGTATGAAAACCCAAAACAGTTTGATTCACGGGGCGCAGAGTTTATTCGGGCTTAAAACAGAATTGCGTTTTGGTAAAACCTATATTACAGCAGTCGTAGCCGAACAAAAATCCGGCACCAAAACCATTCAGGCACAGGGTGATAAGGTCGTGCAAAAGTTTGAACAACCTATTTTGCAATACGAAGATAATAGACACTTCTTTTTAGCTCAATATTTTAGAGATCATTATACCGAAGCGGTTAAAAATTATCCGTTTATCAACAGTACGGCACGGATTACCCGTATTGAAGTTTGGAAAACCAATCGAAGCACTCAAACCGAAAACATCCGGAATATTGTTGCCTTACAAGATTTAGGTGAAAACTACAAAATCGGTCTGGATAATCCACCTGCCGGATTTGTGATAAATGCTACAGCACCACCGGATAATTCGGTCAATAAATTTGATCCGGCATTAATCGATAACGGTGGTTTGCTCAACTCAAACATTCGTGATATTTTTTCCGTTTCACAAGGATTTAACGGTGTCAATGTTACCAACGGAACAGATTATGTTTCAATGGAAAACACCGTCAAGTTGGATTCTACCCAATATACTTTGCATCCACAGTTGGGGTATATCACCTTAAAACAAAAACTCAATGCCGATGAAGTGCTTGCCGTTGCCTTTGAATATACGATTAATGGTCAAGTATATCGGGTAGGGGAATTCTCTGATAACGGTATTGTTTATCCGCAAACATTGATTGTCAAGTTGTTAAAGAGTAATATGGTCAGTACCCAAGAGCCCGATTGGGATTTGATGATGAAAAATATCTATGCCTTAAATGCTTTTGATATTGACCCCAATGATTTCCGGCTTAATATATTATATGTTAACCCGACGCCTTTGAATTATATCACACCGGTAAATGGGACGCCTTTGCCCAACGATGTGAAACAGCGGATTTTGCTCAACGTGTTTAACATGGACCGGCTCACGGCGCAAGGTGACCCGCAGCCCAAAGGTGACGGTTTCTTCGATTTTATCCCCGGTATCACTATCGATGCCCGTGAAGGGCGGGTGATTTTTACATCTACCGAGCCATTTGGTAAATATTTGTTTGAAAAGCTCAAATTAGGGAATGAAAATTATGACGATCCAACCACTTGGAACCAAAACCAAAAACATTATGTTTACAAAGAGCTTTATGTGATGTCACAAACACAGGCGGAACAATTTACCGATAAAAACAAATTCGTTTTAAAGGGACAATACAAAACTGCAGGCGGTGGCGGTATTCCTATCGGTGGTTTTAATATCCCGCGTGGTTCGGTAACGGTAACCGCCGGCGGACGTACCTTGGTAGAAGGTATTGATTATGTAGTCAATTATCAAATCGGACGGGTCAATATTATCAACCCGTCTATTTCTCAAGCCAACATCCCCATTCAAGTTTCGGTTGAACAAAATTCTATTTTTCAACAAACTACCAAAGTCTTTACGGGAATTGATGTGCAACACAAATTCAGTAAAGATTTTAGTTTGGGCGCAACCTATATGTCCTTTAAAGAAAAACCTTTGAGTTGGAAAGCCAATTACGGCTACGAACCACTCAACAATAAATTGGTTGGATTTAATGGACAATTTTCGACAAAAGCACCGTTTTTAACCCGTTTGGTAAACCGGTTGCCCAATGTAAAATCCGATGCAGAAAGTAATTTTTCAGTCAAGGCGGAAGCCGCATATTTGTTCCCCGGTTTGGCAGAAGTATCCAATGTAAACGGTAGAAGTACAACCTATGTTGAAGATTTTGAATCGTCCCAAAATTTCATCGATTTACGCTCATATTATGCTTGGCATTTGGCATCAGTGCCGGCAAGGTTCCCTGAGTCACAACAATTAGATGATTTAGATTCCGGAAAAAACAGAGCCAAATTGGCTTGGTACACGGTGGATCCTATTTTTTATACCAATCCGCCTACCGATATTACACAAGACGATTTATCACAAGAAGCCGTGCGGCAAATCAGTATTAAAGAAATTTTTGACCAAGATGTGCCAGCCGGTTATCCAACTGTGGTACATCCTTTAAACTTGACTTTCTTTCCGAAAGAGCGGGGACCTTATAATTTTGATACCAATTTAGACCCCAACACCGGAAATTTATTGCATCCGGAACAACGATGGGGCGGTATTATGCGCTATTTGCAAACCAATGATTTTGAACAAGCCAATGTCGAATATATTGAAATGTGGG
>WFZY01000143.1 GCA_015489265.1 Flavobacteriaceae bacterium
ATTCGGCATCGCGACCAAAACGGTTGTAATGGGACAATTTAAACGCAAAACTAACCGGTTTAACAAAAATATATTTGCGATAATCAAATGTAAATGTCGATAAGGTATTTTTACCAAAATATTGTTGCAATCCGACTCTAAACCGCTGCCCTTTCATAGGTGAAGTCAAACCGAATACAGAATTATCCCCTACAAATGCCGTGTTTAATTCATGAAAATTAAAACCGGGTGGGGCTTTTTCATCTTTTTTATCATAACCGTAATATCCATAGGCATAACCGGTATAAGGGTCATAATGGTCATAATAAAAATTAAATGATGTGACTTTATAAGAATAATGCGCTAATGACCCACCTAATTCTGCTCTTAATGTTTTTGAAAAAGGATAAGAGGTGTACAATCCTACCTTTTCTTCAAACATTCTTATCGTATAAATAGAATATTTATCTACGTCAACATTTTGATTACTAATTGAAATAGTGGCGGTAGTATCAACAGCTTGAAACCTATAAGTATAAGGTATATGTGACAACGACGCCCCCCAACCCAAACGGTGTTTTTGGTTAAAATAAGCGGCATAAGCCCCAAAATCATAAACTTCTCCATTGAGTGAAGCCGCTGCATAAAGTTGATGTTGTCCAAGCATATCGCTAAAAATCATACTAACACCGCCCATCATACCGGTGCCGTACATACTCGAACTACCGATACCCACACCGATATTGCTGATATAATCCAGTTTAAATTTGGGTTTATAAGGTTTGGCAACAATATCAAATTTTAAATTTTCATACTTGTTGCGCAACAAGCGTTCAACCAAACTGTAGTTTAAGTCCATACGAGGCGGTAACAAAGAAGGCGCAATTTTAATAGTCCGGTCTTCTACAGGTGTATGGTAAAATTCCGGTATTTTTGCCTGTACTAATTGGTATTGATGTTTGGCAAAATAGTTATAAACAATTTCGTTATTTTTATAGTTGATACTATACGCCGGCGAAAATTTGGTAATACCCGAAATTCCCGTAAAAAATTTGGTTAACCGGTATAATTGTCCCGATGCTAAGTGATACTGATACAAATCTCTAAATCCGTCAAAATCCGATAAAAAATAAATGTTTTCAGCTGTTTGGTCAAACTGCGGGTTCATATTATTGGCGCCCGGCAATATAGGCGGATAGGATTTTTGTCCGCTAGCCACATCTAAGATACCAATATGATATTTGACCGGATATAATTGGCGTTTGACATAATAATAATCCGTTGTAAAAATAATTTTTGAACCGTCAGCCGACCAAGTTGCTTGCATTTCGGAATAAGGGTCATTGGTTATTTGTGTCACCTTTTTGGTATCTATATGGTAGAGATACAAATCCGGCTGTCCGTCCACTTGTCCCAACAACAAAATAGATTTACCGTCAGGTGACCAAGCCGGATAAGAAAAAGCTTGCAAACCGGCAACTTTAAGAATGTCGGTAACTTTATGTTTGGCTACATCGACTAATGCCAATTGATTTTTACCGTTTTTAAAAATAATATAGGCAAAATATTTACTATCGGGGGACCAAGTTCCGGAAGACTCAAAAGCATCAATCGCATCGATATGATTAGACATGGGTTTGGAAGATATCTTGCGCATCTTCCGGGTTTTGATGTCCGCCACATACAAATCCATAGAAAGCACATTCTTTTCCGATAAAAATATCATTTTTTGTCCGTCGGGGCTAACCACCGGTGATACATTCATTTTACCGGCATTTTTGGCATCGAAAATAACTTTCCCGACTGCCAAAGTGTCACGACCTGCAAGAAATTGCCGGTAATAGGTTTCATTAGATTGCTTCCATTGCTTGGACAGCGTATCCAGTTTGGCATGAAAAACCGTATCTACGGCTTGTTTTAATCCCCAGCGCAAAGTTTGATAAAACAACGGCTTGACTTTGTCATCGCCATAAGTTCCACCGATATAAGCCCAAAAATCTTGCCCGTATCGGTAAGGGAAATATTTGCTTTTGTACAAGTCTTTCAGTAGGGGGAAATCTTTACTCAATACGGCATCACGCATCCACATAGCAGTATGTTCGTCATAACGACCAAGGGATAAATATTCCGCCATACCTTCCACCATCCAAAGCGGCACGTTAGCCAAATTGTTAAAAGATAAGGAATCATCGGTTTTAATCAAATTATATTGAAAAGCATGCACCATTTCATGTCCCAACACATGATCGGTTTGACCAAAAGAAGGCCGAACCGGCATGGTGATCCGGTTTTTAAGCGCTTCGGTAACGCCACCCGTTCCGACACTTATGTCACCGGAAATAGCGGTAGTTTGTTGAAAATCAGCATGATTGTTGTACAGAATAATTGGTATTTTATCAGGAAAAGTATCTTTAAACAAGGTATAATGCCGGTTATACCATTTCTCTGATTCACGTAAAAAAGCATTGCGCAAAGAATCGCGTTTTAAGTAAGTATATAGTGCTATATGAGGCGTTTCAAAAACTTTAAAATCAAATTCTTCATATCGTGGTTTGTTGCCACCAAAATATTGAGCATTGGTAAACAAAATACTTCCTAAAAATAAAACGGTTAATATCTTTTTCATAATCTTTTTTCTTAAAAGGTCAAATAAACAATATTGCCTGCCACAATTATGCCAAACTTTAATTCCTACAACTTTTAATTAAGTTTTCAAATTTAGCAAAATAAAAACATTTCACCACAAATATATATAGTTAAGCTTTAAAAATTAAGATTTTAACATAATATTTGGTCCAAAAACCGATAGAATTTTGAAATATCCATTCAATGATAAATATCCATCAATTTACTATTTGAAATTACATCTTTTAAACAGTAATTTGAAAGGTTAAAATACCCCTTAAAAACACAGGTTTAAAATGTTTTGTCAATCAAAAAAATATTCATAAATTTGCAGACCGTTTTAGAATCGAATTATTAATCGAAAATTGAATGACAGTGAATACATTAAGTTACAAAACAATTTCAGCAAATGACAAGACCGTAAACAAAGAATGGGTTCTTGTTGATGCAGAAGGACAGACATTAGGTCGATTGGCTTCCAAAGTTGCCAAGTTGATCAGAGGAAAACATAAGCCGAACTTCACCCCGCATGTAGATTGTGGTGATAACGTTGTGGTTATCAATGCAGATAAAATTGTATTGACCGGCAACAAATGGCAAGACAAGGTTTATGTAAGACATACCGGATATCCCGGTGGAAGACGTGAAATTACAGCCGAAAAATTAATGGCTAAACATCCGATTCGTTTAGTTGAGAATGCTGTTAAAGGAATGTTACCCAAAAACAAATTGGGGCGTAAGATTTACAAAAATCTTTATGTATATGCCGGTGCGGAACACAAGCAAGAAGCACAAAAACCTAAAAAAATCGATTTAAACAAATTTAACTAATGGATACAATTCACACCATAGGAAGAAGAAAAACTTCAGTCGCAAGAGTTTTCTTAAATGAAGGAACCGGAAAAATTGTGATTAACGGAAAAGATTTGAATGAATACTTTACCGTTCCCGCGCATCTCAAAGCAGTAGCGCAACCTTTTGCTGTAACAGACACTGAAGGTAAATTTGACATCAACGCCACTTTAAAAGGCGGTGGTATTACCGGTCAAGCAGAAGCTTTGCGTTTGGGTATTGCCCGTGCTTTGGTTGAAGTTAATCCCGAATTCAAACCCTTGCTGAAAAAGGAAAAACTGATGACCAGAGATCCGAGAATGGTTGAGCGTAAGAAATACGGACAACCCAAAGCCCGTAAGAAATTCCAATTCTCTAAACGTTAATCCCTATCAATTAATCTGTTCTTAGTTTAGCATCCAAATGCATCCCTTATCGGTGCATTGCTAATTTTACGGAACGTAAACTAAAAAATTACAAAATGAAAAAAGTAGATATTCAAGAATTATTAAATGCCGGAGCCCACTTTGGTCACTTAACCAAAAAGTGGAATCCGAACATGGCGCCATACATTTATGGCAAAAAAAACGGTATTCACATCATCAATTTATATAAAACGGCAGCTAAAATCGAAGAAGCACAAAATGCTTTGAAACAAATAGCTTCCGCCGGTAGAAAAATTTTATATGTTTCTACTAAAAAACAAGCTAAAGATATTATAGCTGATAAAGCACAAAAAGTCAATATGCCATATATTGCCGAAAGATGGCCGGGCGGTATGTTAACCAACTTTGTAACCATCCGTAAAGCCGTTAAAAAAATGGCCGCAATTGACAAAATGAAAAAAGACGGTACTTATGAAACTTTATCTAAAAAAGAAAAGTTACAAACAGACCGTTTGAGAGCCAAATTAGAGAAAAACTTGGGTTCCATTGTCGATATGACCCGTTTACCCGCTGCATTGATTGTTGTTGACATTAACAAAGAACATGTAGCAGTTGCAGAAGCAAATAAATTGGGCATTCCGGTATTTGCCATGGTCGATACCAATACCGACCCGCGTAAAGTTACTTTCCCGGTACCTGCCAATGATGATGCTTCTAAATCAATTGATTTGGTCTTGGAATATTTGACTGAAGCTATTGCCGAAGGTTTGGCTATCAGAAAAGAAGAAAAGGAAAAAGCCAAAGCTGAAAAAGAAGCGGCTAAATTGATGGCTGAAAAGCAAGAAGCTGACAAAAAAGCCGCTAAAGCAGCCGAAAAAGTCGAAGCTGAAGCAACAGCGGAAGCAAAAGCCGAAAAAGAAGACAAATAAACATCTATTAATCAATAAAAAAAATATAAAGTTATGGCAAATATTAAAGCCGCAGATGTCAAAAAATTAAGAGATATGACCGGTGCCGGTATGATGGATTGTAAAAAGGCATTGGTAGAAGCAAATGGCGATTTTGATGAAGCTATTGCTATCTTACGTAAAAAAGGACAAAAAGTTGCCGCCAAACGGGCTGACCGTGAATCATCGGAAGGCGTTGCCGTGGCAAGAGTAAATGACGATAATACCAAAGGTGTTGTGTTCACATTAAACTGTGAAACAGACTTTGTGGCTAAAAATGACGATTTTGTCAACTTGGCTAACAAAATGGCTGATATTGCTTTGGATTATAATACTAAAGATGAATTTTTAGCGGCACCTTTTGAAGATGGTACGATCGCAGATAAAGTTGTTGAACAAACCGGTGTTATCGGTGAGAAAATCGAAATCGGTGATTTCAAATCTTTAGAAGCGCCTTTTGTGGGTTCTTATGTACATGCTAATAAAAAAATCGCTTCGTTAGCCGGCTTGTCCAAAGCTTTTGATAAAGCAAATGAAGTAGCAAGAAACGTAGCAATGCAAGTAGCAGCCATGAAACCTATGGTTTTGAGCTATAAAGATTTCACACCGGAATTTTTAGAAGCCGAAACCGGTGCCAGAATTGCTGCTATCGAAAAAGATAATATCGAATTGGCGCGTTTGGGTAAAACCTTGAAACACGTCCCTAAATATATTTCAAAAGCCCAACTACCCGATGAAGTAATTGCACAAGCCAAAGCTGATATTGAAGCTGAATTGAAAGCCGAAGGTAAACCTGAAAAAATTTGGGATCGTATCGTACCGGGTAAATTGCAACGCTTTATTGATGACAATACCACTTTGGATAAAGAAGCTTGCTTGTTAGACCAAGATTATATCAAAGACGGTAATATGACTGTTGACGCATATGTCAAAAGCATTGATCCTGAATTGGAAATCACAGGATTTCAAAGAGTAGGTTTAGGTGACTAAAACTAACTTTTTCATAAAACATAAAAAAACGGTTGCATTTATGCAGCCGTTTTTTTAATTCTTGTCAACTCAATTGAGCATTTCATCAAAAAATAAAAAGTCTATCCCAACATACATAGGACAAAACGCATTTGGCATTTTCCACTTATTACTTGGCACTAACAAATCCTTAATTAAAAAATATCCACCTTATCCCGAAACGAATATTAAAATCGCGATAGGGCTGTAAGGGCGCTACATAATAATCGGGATTTTTCTGTTTCTGCAAGCTGTTCAAATGTTGCAATTTGAAATACAAGCGAAAGCGTTTGACTTTAAAATTGATAAAATAATCCACTATAGGATAGCCCCCGATTTTTTGATAATCTTGGACCAAGAAATCAGCCAATACCGGATTGTAAGCTCGCGCATAAAAAGCTTCAAAATACTTGGCTGTAACGCCGGTTTGCACATACAAATTGTGCTGATAAAAATAATGTGAATAAAACAAAGACCCGCGTAATACATAAGCCGGTAATGATAAAATATCTTTGCCATCTAAAACTTTTTGCAGCAAAACATCACCCGATATGCCCCAGTGCTTGTAACGATAATCATTTTGATATTTTAAAGCGGTATATTTGACGCCCGTTGCATCTTGACGGGGCAAAGAATCTGTTCCGAAATAAGTATAATTGTTGACAATAATTTGATTCAGCGACAATTTACCGAAAATTTTATGTGAGAGTTTGACTTGTAGTTTTTGAACCAATTCGTTTTTATATTCCGGATGATACCAATTGTATTTATCATACGCACTTTGGTATAAAATATATTTAAAATCCGGACGTTTTGAAATACTTTTTAAATCAGCGGACAAGTGTATATTTTTAGGCAGCGTATAGGAAGCATTGGCTTCTAAATAATAACCTGCGATATTATTGGTAAATCCGATATTGAGTTGACCTTTTAAAGATAATTTACCGAGTTTGACCTTTAAACTGTTATCCAGCGATAAATCGTTATATTCCAAAAATTTGGGATACGTCTTTCCATTTAAGACTTTCAAACTATCTAAACTGTAATATTGATAAATGTACCGGATGCCACTTTCCAGTTTCAACTGTTTGATTTTGAACTGTAAACCCGCAAAATTTTCAAAACTTTTCAGGTTGAGACTATCTTTGAATTTTTTGTCGGTTTGCGTACTTTTTCCTAAAATATCGACAGGTTTGTTTTGGGTAAATTGATACATGTGGTAGCTGTATGTTGCCCTGTCAACTAATAAAAACTTATTTTTTAAAATTCCGTAAGATTGCCCGGCATATAAACGGCGTTTTTTAAGATCATTTTCGGCATCATTCAAATTGACTTCTATCCGGCTGCGATCACTAAAAATATCTCCGGCTTGTTCAAACTGCAGCACATCTTTCAATCCGCCGTTTTCTTCATTGATTTTGTGATAGGTGTAGTAATAAGCTTTGAGCTTGTAATGCTCATTTTTAGATTGGTAATTCAAACTGACAAATACACGGTCGCTATTGGCAATGCTGCGTTTGTATAAGCCCAATGAACTCAAACCGCGGTAACCGGCAGCAATATTGAGTTGCGGATTGATATTGGTAGCAAAAACACTATTGACCACTTGTCCTTGATTAATCCCGTTTTGGTAACTCAAGTCGGAATAAGGTGTCGGCGTTTTAAAAAAAGGCACTTGCGTGTGCGTCCAATAGTCAGTTAGTTTGGTGTCTGCAATAAATCCCGGCATGATATCTTCGGTGGTAATATCAAAGCTTAGGTTGGTTACCGGCTGTCCGGTATTTTGAAAACTCAAAAACGGAAAGTCATCTTTAAAAAGCGGATTAAAACGCTCATAATCTCTGATAGTCAACGTGGTATCTACCGTAATTGTATCATTTTTGACATTGAAAATTTTATAATCGGTAGCCGGCAGTTTTTTGATTTTAACCTTAACACTATCTTTTTTTGATTTGATATTGCCCAATCCGCCACCGCGAATACCTTGCAAACCCTTATCGATTTGTGCAGTTGTATTTAATAAAGCAAAGAAAAATAGTATGTTAAATAGAAATAGTTTCAATACAATAGCTTTTACGGGCAAATTTACAATTTTTATACTAGCTTTTGCCACAATGATAATGCCAAAAATAAAAGCCGGTCAATGAACAACCGGCTTTTCTATGTTTGCTTGTGCTACCCTAGAAATCAGGATATTTTAAGGTTGTTTTTTGAAATTTTCAATCCCTTTCTTTAACCACCGGTAATAAGCATCTACATCAGGGGTGTACCCAATCGGTTCATTCATATGCTCTCCCTTATGATTTTCTATAACGTAAAGTGGTTGCGAATTATTTTTGTATTTAAAAGTTTCGAGTTCGCTCCATTTTTGTCCGACTGTGGTTACTTTGTCACCGGTATATTTTGAAATATATTGTTTATCTTTTGGTAATTTGGTGCGTTCATCTACAAACAACGACACTAAAACGACATCATTTTGAAAAATGGGCAAAATTTTATCTTTACTCCAAACATTTTCTTCCATCAAACGGCAATTTTGACAAGCCCGTCCGGTAAAATCCACCAATAATGGTTTGTTGACTTTTTTGGCATATGCCATAGCCATATCATAGTCTTCAAAAGCAACGATATTGTTTGGTCCGTATTCGGCTCCTTCCGGTAAAATATGAGTTGTTTGAATTGATGAATTAGTTTGTGTATAACCAACGCCAAATTTAGATTCGGCATATTTCATGGGCGGCGGAAAACCACTGATAATATTTAAAGGCGCACCCCACAATCCGGGTAATAAGTATAGCGCAAATGACAGCGTAAATAAGCCGAATAAAAATCTGAAAACCCCAATGGTTTCAACAGGCGCATCATGCGATAAGCGAATTTTTCCGAATAAATACATTGCCATGGTCAAAGTAATGGCAATCCAGATAGCGATAAAAATTTCCCGTTGTAAGAAATGCCATTGATTGACCAAATCGGCATTGGATAAAAATTTGAAAGCAAAAGCCAATTCAATAAAACCGAAAATAACTTTAACACTATTGAGCCAAGCACCGGATTGGGGTAATTTTTTAAGCAATACCGGAAAGAAAGC
>WFZY01000144.1 GCA_015489265.1 Flavobacteriaceae bacterium
AAACATCAAAACCGTCAGTATCCAGAACATGCAAGGACAAATGGTTTATAAAAATGAATTCACATCACAAATTAATTTAAAAAACTTGCCGGCTGGTATGTATTTGCTAAATATAACCGATAAGCAAGGTAACCAAGCGGTGTTTAAATTGCTTAAAGATTAACCTAAAATTCAAAAAGGTCATTATTTGACGCAACCAAAAACCGGCGCAACATTTCGCCGGTTTTTTTATGTATTTATTGTACAAAGCCCAACAAGTGCCGTGCATGACGCAAAGCCGATTCCGAAGGCAATTTTCCTTCCAACATCTCAGCTATTTCATTAACACGTTCTTCATCAGTCAAGTGTTTTACTTGGGTTGTTATGTTGTTTCCCGTACTTTTAAACACTTTAAAATGTGTATCACCTTTTACGGCTATTTGTGGTAAATGCGTGATAACAATTACTTGCATATTTTGCGATAAATTCTTTAAAACTTCTGCCATTTTTTGCGCCACATCACCCGAAATACCGGTATCTATTTCATCAAAAATAAGCGTTGGTAATTGTTGGTATTTAGACAAAACGGTTTTAACCGCCAACATCAATCGCGATAACTCACCCCCCGAAGCTATCCGTTTCAAACTGCCGAAACTTTTGCCTTTGTCCGATGAAATTTGAAAATCTAACAGATCCTTACCGTTTGGTAAGAAATCTTCTGCCGGTTGTAATTCAATTTTGAGTTTGGTATCCGCCATTGACAAATTTTGCAAAATGGATTCAATCTGTCCGATGAGTTTAGGCATCGCTTTTTGGCGGTTTTCTCGCAGTTTAAGGGCTTTTTCATCCAGTGAGCGGGTGGTCTCTTCCAATTTTTGTTCCGTTTCAGCTATTTGTAGTTGCAAAGATGATAAATCCGTCACTTCCGAAGCCAAACGGTCTCGCAAAGCAATCAAATCGTCTATTTGCAATACTTGATGTTTTAACATCATTTGGTTGATAGCGGCATATTGGGCTTGTAAGCGTGCGGTTTCTTCGGGATTAAAATCATTGGCATCCACCAGTCCGGTTATTTCTTCAATCATATCCTGCAATTCCCATTGCATACTTTCCAAGCGCTCAGCTAAACCGGCATATTTTGAATTGAATCCTGCTATTTTATGAAAAGCGTTTTTCAATTCAATAATTTGCGATAAAACACCAAGCTCTTCGGCATCTAACTTTTGAATGCCATCAGCTAAAACTTGATTGATTAATTCCTGATTATCAATGGCTTTAATCTGCTGTTCGAGTTCTTCAAAATTAACATCATCCAGCTTGAGTAATTCCAATTCTTCCAATTGATGTTTTTTATAAGCCAATTCTTTTTCGGCATACATCAACTTGATTGACAATTCCTGCAAATCTTGTTTAAGTGTTTTATACTTTTGATAATCAACCTGATAACTTTTCAACAAATCCGTATTGTCGCTAACCGCATCGAGCAATTCATACTGAAACGGTTTTTCATTCAATTCCAAAGTTTGATGTTGCGAATGAATATCCAGCAGTTTTCCGGTCAACCGGCTCAAACTTTCCAAACGCGCCGGTGAGTCGTTGATAAATGCCCGTGATTTTCCGTTGGGTAACAACTCTCGACGAATAATGGTTTCCGGTTCGTAATCCAAGGCTTCCGCTTCAAATAAGGCTTGCAAATGATAAGCCGAAATATCAAAAGTGGCTTCCACAATACTTTTTTGACCGGCATCTTTTAGCAATCCTTGTTGCGCCCGCTTACCGCGTATCAACTCCAATCCGCCCAACAAAATAGACTTTCCGGCTCCGGTTTCGCCGGTGATAATCGTCAAACCTTTGTCAAATGACAAATTAATTTTATCGATTAAAGCGTAATTTTTTATGTAGAGATTTTGCAACATAGGTTCTTACCGGATTATACGACAAAGATACGGAATTTTGATGATTGCATAATGATGATGAAATGATGAATTGAGGATTTGTTCTGCTTCTTTGTAGATTTTGCTCTTAAATGATAGTCGCTTCCTTCAAACAATATTTCTGCTTATGATTTGAGGAATTGAGGATTTTATCTACTTCATAGGAAATTATGTTCCAAGATGTTTATTCACTACTTCTGACCTTATTACTCTTCTTATAAATTGAGGAAATGAGGAATTAAAAACATAGGTCATTGAGTGATTTTTGCGACGCAGGAGCAAAAATTGTATCGAAATGACCGGTTTTGACAGAGAAATTAATTTTATTGCCCCCGACTTTTATCGAAACGAGATGTATCGAAATGACCGGCATCTATTGATGAATGTCTAATGCTATTTTCAATTTTAAAATTATCGATTTTAGTAGTTTTCTTATCATTTACTACTTGTTACTCGCACCTTCACAAACCGCCATTTACCGAATATGTCTTTTTTAAAGTCGTTATTGAAAAAAACAAGACAATACCCACAACTTTTATTAGAAAAAATCTCATAATTAC
>WFZY01000145.1 GCA_015489265.1 Flavobacteriaceae bacterium
GGAGATGTGTATAAGAGACAGTCAAAAATGGCATTGGACAGCATGATTAAAGGCGGCGTCAAAAAGAAAAAACGGCGTAACAAGGCATTGATTGACCAAGTAAGTGCCGCTTTGATTTTGCAAGCATATTTATATAAGGAATGAATTATTATTTTTTTGATAAGTTTGGAAAAACTTTTATATTTGTAATATTAATTTATTTAATATATAAATTCATTTATTTATTATGAAAAAGTTTCTATTATTATCATTCTTTTTTCTTTTTTTTGGACTAACAGCCCAAATTAATTTAAGTAACGGCTTAGTCGCTTATTTCCCATTGAATGGTAACACAGATGATTTATCATCTTTGCAAATAAACGGCACAAATTACAATGCTATTCCATCTCAAACAGGTAACAGAAATTATTATTATTTTAATGGTTCAAATGCTTACATATATGCTGGTAATAATGATAGAAATATAACCAATGAAATTAGTGTTAGCGTATGGGTTAAAACCAACTCAAATAATTTGCAATGGATTGTTGGACATTATGACCATACTGTTGATAGAGGTTTTCAAGTAGTTATGAATAATGGTCATGTGCAACTTCGTGGACGAGAAGGTTCCAATTCATTTTACATATTAGAAGATCCTGACACAATCAACGATGATAATTGGCATCATATTGTCGGACTTTTTGATCATAATCATTGGACTTTAATCGTAGATTGCCAAATAAAAAATTATTTAACCACCACCGGCTATAACCCTTCATATTATGTAAATTCACAACCATTTAGTATCTCAAAATATCCTGAATTAAATAATGGATATGACCCTTTACATTTTTCAGGTGGTATCGATGAAGTTAGAGTCTATAACCGAATTTTGAGTCTATGTGAAATATGCGAAATTCATCGCAAAGAACTATTTGAAGGTGATCCAAGCATTATAGAAAATTCAAAGGATGACAATGTGAATGTTAATATTTTTCCAAATCCCACTAAAAACAAGGTTAGTATTTTATATGATGTTAATCGTCCGGTTTCATTAAATATATATGACATTAATGGCAAATTTATCTTAAACAGAACTTTTACAAAATCTATTGATATTGATACAACTAATTTAGCACGAGGCACCTACTTAATAAGTATTATTGATAAAAATATAAAATTAACAAAAAAACTTATCATTGAATAGATATGTATGCATTTTACCTAAAGTCAAATTAGTCAGACAAAATATTACATTTCTCAATATTTGTTGCTATTTTTGTTATTCATACTAATTTCATTTATTCATATGAATAACAAATCTATCATGATAACCGGTGGAACCGGTTCCTTAGGTAAGCAATTGGTCAGACGTATATATGCAGAATATCCTGATATCAAACGAGTCGTTGTTTTTTCTCGCGACGAGCAAAAGCAATTTCAAATGGCTCAAGAATTTCCACCTGAAAAATTTAAAAGTATCCGCTATTTTATTGGTGATGTAAGAGACAAAGAACGTCTTTTAAGAGCCATGGAAAGTATTGATACCGTTATTCATGCTGCTGCAATGAAACATGTGCATTTGGCAGAATATAACCCAATGGAAGCCGTTAAAACCAATATTCTAGGTGCTCAAAATGTGATAGATGCCTGCTTGGCTAATAATGTGAAACGTGTTGTTGCTCTTTCAACTGACAAAGCGGCTGCCCCTATTAATCTATATGGCGCAACCAAACTTACTTCCGATAAACTTTTTATAGCAGCTAATAATATTCGAGGGAAGCGTGACATCAAGTTTTCAGTTGTACGCTATGGCAATGTTATGGGATCTAACGGTTCTGTTATGCCATTTTTCTATCAAAAAAGAAAAGATGGCATTTTGCCAATAACCGATAAACAAATGACACGTTTCAACATCTCATTAGACGAAGGCGTCAATATGGTATTTCATGCCCTAAATAATGCTTGGGGGGGAGAAATTTTTGTCCCTAAGATTCCTTCTTATAAAATTGTTGATGTTGCCAAGGCTATTTGTCCCGATTGTCAATTGAAGGAAATTGGTATTCGTCCGGGAGAAAAACTTCATGAAGAAATGATTACTGCTTCAGACTCGTTTTTCACTTATGATTTAGGCAAATATTATGTTATTTTACCATCACAACCCAATTTTGATTTAAATCGATACATTATCAAACACAAAGCTAAAAAAGTATCACAAGGATTCTCCTATAATTCAAAAGAAAATAACGATTTTTTAAACATTTCACAACTTAGGGACTTAATGAAAAAGCATCTTAAATTTGACTTGTAAATGACGACTTATAAAATACCATACGGAAGACAAAACATTACCAACGATGATATTAATGCCGTGGTTCAAACTTTACAATCGGATTTTTTAACCCAAGGTCCGAAAATTTTGGAATTTGAACAAAATTTTGCTGAATATGTGGACGCCAAATATGCTGTTGCAGTATCAAACGGAACAGCTGCTTTACATTTATCGTTATTAGCTCTCGGAATCGGAAATGGAGATAACATCATTACTACCCCTATTACCTTTGCAGCTACTGCAAATGCTGCTTTATATACCGGCGCTAATGTCTATTTTACAGATATTGATCCTGAAACCTATTTAATTGACCTTAATAGGGTTGAAGCGCTAATCCAAAAACATCCTAAAGGTTTTTTTAAAGCAATATTACCAGTTGATTTTGCCGGACTTCCGGTGCAAGCCAAACAATTAAGAAAAATAGCTGATAAAAATAATTTAAAGATTATTGAAGATGCTTGTCATGCACCGGGGGCTTTTTTTATTGATAGTAATAATCAAAAGCAAAAAGCCGGAAACGGACAATTTGCTGATGCTACGGCTTTCTCATTTCACCCTGTTAAACATATTGCAGCCGGAGAAGGTGGAATGATTACAACAAATAACAAAAATCTTTATGATAAACTCATAAAATTACGTACGCATGGCATTTCAAAAAATAATATGAATTTTCATAATTTTAATAAAGAAAAACAAGGTGCTTGGTATTATGAAATGCATGACTTAGGTTATAATTATCGAATAACAGATATTCAAGCTGCACTAGGTAACAGTCAATTAAAAAGAGCTGACGCCGGTTTACAAAAACGTCAAGAAATAGCTAAAAAATATCAACAAGCTTTTAAAAATTTACCAGTAAAATTTCAGAAAGTCCCTAAAGACAGATTTCATGCCTATCACTTATTTGTCTTAGAAGTCAAAGACAGAAAGCGCTTTTATAATTATTTACACCAAAACGGCATTTTAGCTCAAATTCATTATATTCCGGTGCATCTATTGGATTTTTACAGTCAGTTCGGGTGGAAAAAAGGTGATTTTCCTATTGCAGAATCCTATTATTCCAAAACCATAAGCTTACCAATGTTTCCAACTTTAACAGAAGATGAACAAAATTATATCATTGAAAAAGTTAAAGCGTTTTTCTTGTAATTTTTTTAAATTTTTGTAGATTGTCTTAATAAGCAAATAAAATGAGTCAAAAAAACATCGCTATAATACCGGCACGAAGCGGAAGCAAACGTATTCCTCATAAAAACATAAAAAACTTTTTGGGTAAACCCATTATTGCTTACAGTATTGAAACAGCATTGCAATCCGGATTATTCGAAGAAGTTATGGTATCGACAGATGATAAACATATAGCCAAAATAGCACAAGATTACGGCGCTAAAGTTCCTTTTTTTCGTAGTTCAGAAACTTCCGACGATTTTGCCGTGCTATCGGATGTGATTTTGGAAGTAATTGATAATTATGAAAAAAAATTAAATAGGCATTACGACAATATATGCTGTTTATTGGCAACCGCTCCTTTCGTCAGCACATCCAACTTACAAGAAGCTTACAAAAAATTACTGCAACCAAATACTGATGCGGTTTTTCCCATAGTAAAATTTGGATTCCCAATTCAACGAGCCGTAAAATTAGAAAACCAAACAGTTAAAATGATTTGGCCTGAAAATAAAAATGTCCGTTCACAAGATTTAGAACCGGCTTACCACGATGCCGGATTATTTTATTGGATAAAAACCAATGTATTTAAAAAACAAAAAACATTTTGGCCGCAACACACTGCCGGAATGGAAATCAGTAGGTTTGCCGCCCAAGACATTGACACACCTGAAGACTGGAAACTAGCCGAACTGAAATTTAAATTTCTTAAAAATGAAACGGAAATATAAAGTCTTAAAACAACGAGAATATCGAGACGGTGCCTACAAAATTGTTCCGATACGCAATATGGATAAATATAAAATTATGCAATGGCGTAATGAACAAATATATCATTTGAGACAACAAAAACCTATAACAAAACAAGAACAAGACCAATATTTTAATACCGAAGTTAAGAGTTTATTCGAACAAGAACAACCTGAACAAATTTTATTTTCGTTCCTACACCAAAATCGATGTATCGGTTACGGTGGATTGGTTCATATTGACTGGGATCAAAAATCGGCAGAAATTTCTTTTTTGATGCAAACTGAATTAGAAAAGGATTTTTTTGAAAAAAACTGGTTAATTTTTTTAAAACTCATTGAGAAAGTTGCCTTTACCGGACTAAACTTACACAAAATTTATACTTACGCATACGATTTGCGACCTCATCTGTATCCCGTTTTGGAAAAATCAGGATTTATAATGGTAAAACGTTTAGAAAAAACATATCAAATATATTCACAATCATTTGATGTTGTAATACATGAAAAAATCAATCCGGCAGACAAAATCATCTTTAGAAAAGTCAATTCCTCCGATTTAAAATTATTATTTGTTTGGGCAAATGAGCAAGAAGTCCGAAAACAATCCTTTCAAACCGGCAAAATAGATTTTGAAACTCATAAATATTGGTTTCAAAATAAATTAAATGATAAAAATTCAGTAATGTATATAGCTGAAATTGATCAAACCCCAATTTCTTTAATACGTTTCGATATTGAAAATAAACGAGCCGTAATTGGTATCCTAATTGATAAAAATTGGCGTGGAAAATCACTGTCGACTCCTATATTGACAAAAGCTACCAAAATTTTCCAACAAAAACATCCTATTCCCGTATATGCTTACATCAAACAAAGCAATTTAGCTTCAATCAAAGCTTTTAAGCAAGCCGGTTTTAGATATCAAAATAAAATTATCATTAAAAATATTAATAGCTATTGTTATAGAAAAGAACCATAGATAGATTTGGTATTATAAGTACAAAATTTATCTATTACTCATATTTTCAAAAAATACATCTTACTCCCCATCCTTTCTTATGTAACATTTGTATTGTTTGCTATTGTATAAAATATTCAAAAAAGAGCTAAATTTTACATATTTTTTAAAATAAATATGTTAAAAAAGCGCTTTCATTAATTATCACATGTATTTTATGCTATATTTGCAATAACAAACAAACATTTTTATGAAAAAAATTACCTTCCTATTTTTATTGATGGGCTTTTTGGTTATGGGACAACAACCAAAAAGTTTGACCCAATCTTTAAAGCAACTAAAAAAAGCTTCTGTACAAAAGCCAATAGCTAAAAAAGCAGACTTTTTCAGAATTTCTCCACCACTGAGAGAAATGATTGAAAATGATAAAAGAGAACATAGAACTTTTGAAAACAATGAAAGAGAAAACGGGAAAAAAAATGAACAAAACGAATGGCATCCAACCATTATCAATAATGGTTTAAATGCACCCGATCCGCTTTCGACATTACAACATAGTACTCGCAATGCAAATGCAACTAACCTTAACAAAATCATAGATTTTGATGGGGTCAATAATATTGATGGGGTCGCACCACCCGATACACAAGGTGATGTCAGCCCTAATCACTATATGCAATGTGTCAACAACCATACTATTATTACCGATCGTAATGGTAATGTTATCCAAGCAGCTTTTCCTACATCCGATTTTTGGCAAGGGACCCAATTTGATGATCGAAATGATGGAGATGCAGTCATCTTATGGGATGAAAATGCCCAACGTTGGTTAGTGACTCAATTTTACATACCGCTTAATGGTAATACCAATTATTTACTTATCGCCGTATCTCAAACATCCGATCCAACCGGCGCATATTACCAATATGGATTTAGTTACGGTACCGATATGCCCGACTATCCCAAATGGGCAATCTGGCCCGATGCTTATTATATGGGCGCGAACGGGTTCGATCAAAACAGCAGTTATATTGGCACCTTTGTTTCTGCATTTGAAAGAGATAAAATCTTACAAGGTGATCCTAATGCGCAAGTCGTTACTTTTGGACCGGATGCTAATTTATGGTCAGTTTTTCCGGCTGATGCCGATGCTTTCCCTGCCAATGGCACCCCTTGTCCCTTTGTATCCGACCAAGTTAATAACACCAATGGAAATAATACCGTTTATCTTTATGACTTCCATGTTGATTGGAATAATACCGGCAATTCTACATTTAATAATACTACTAACTTAAATGTTGCCGATTTTAATTTATTTAACTCAGGAACAGAAGTCCCGCAACCCGGTACCAATCAAAAACTGGACTTGCTGCATTATAGAATCATGTACCGACCTTATTTCAGACATTTTAATGATCATGAATCACTTTTAGTCACCAGAACCGTAAACGATAATGGCATAGCTGCCATACGGTGGTATGAATTTAGAAATACCGGTAATGGTTGGAATGTTTACCAGCAAGGTACCTACAATCCCGGAGATGGCTTATGGCGTTGGATGCCATCAATAGCTATGAACCAAAATGGCGATATTACCATTGCTTATTCCGTATCCGATGGGAACAATAAATACCCTTCCATTCGTGCAGTAGCACGTTATGCCAATGATCCTCTTAACCAAATGACTACCAATGAAATAGAATTATTTACCGGAAATGCTTCTCAAGACAACGTATCACGCTGGGGCGATTACTCTATGGTTAGTATTGACCCCGACGGTACTTCTTTTTGGTTTACTACCGAATATACAACCGGAAATTGGGATTGGCGAACCCGAATTATACATTATGAATTGCCAAGCACTTGTAATTATCCTTCTACTCAAGCTTCCAATATCCAAGCATCACCACAAGGACAAAATCAAATTGACCTATCTTGGACACGCGGTGATGGCAACAAGGTTATTGTACTGGCTAAGGAAGCCAGTGCCGTCGATAGTAATCCGGCAGATGGCACTAGCTACAATGCTAACAGTACATTCGGTACCGGTGACCAAATAGGTACCGGAAATTATGTAGTTTATGATGGAACCGGTACATCAGTGAGTGTGACGGGACTCAATAGCGCAACCACTTATCACTTTGCAGTTTACGAATATAACACTACAGATAATTGTTATTTGGTCCCCGGTGCCACTGCCAATGCTACAACAGACGGTATGCCAACTGTCGAAACTTTGGCAATGCTACAAGTCAATGATACCGATGCCCAAGGACAAGGAAATGTCATCAGCGAAAACGGAAGTGCCGTTACCGAACGTGGCTTGTGTTGGAGTACAAATCCTAATCCTACAACTGCTGATAACTACGCTACAAACGGTACAGGTACCGGAATTTATACAGTCAATTTAACCGGATTGACAGTCAATCAAACTTATTATGTTAGAGCATATGCCACTAACGCTTTTGGTACAGCTTATGGTGATAATGTTAGTTTTATAACCGGCTGTGGTAATCCCATTACCGATTTTCCCTATTTGGAAAATTTTGATGCTTGGACAGAAAGTAATCCTACCACCAATTGTACAGCAGATGCTTCGGTAAATTTTGACGACTGTTGGGAGAATATCTCAGGAGATGACAATGACTGGGATGTCTTGTCCGGTGCTACAGCCAGTTCTAACACAGGTCCCTCAGATGATGCTAATGGTGGCGGAAAATATATTTACTTAGAAGCTTCAAACTGTTTTAATAAAACCGCAAGTTTTAGGACACCGCATTTCAATTTTTCCAATATTGCCAATCCATATATGACATTCTTTGCTCATATGTATGGTGCCGATATGGGTACACTTGAAGTATTTTATACGACGGACAATGGAAATAATTGGACTAGTATCGGATCAATTAGTGGTGATCAAGGTGATGCTTGGATAAAATTAGGAGCCAACTTAAGTAGCTTATCAGGGCAAGCAGATGTACAATTCAAATTTACAGGTACTACCGGTAATGACTATCAATCGGATATTGCTATTGACAATTTTGTCATTAAAGACTACACGCCACCGGCTGATTATTGTGCATCAGAAGGCAATATGGACTACAATACCGCCATTACCCGAGTCAATTTTAACCAAATTAGTAATAATTCAGGTGGTAAGACAAATGCTTACGAAGATTACACCAATATTTCTACAATTGTTAAACGTGGACAAAACTATAATCTCTCTGTAAATGTAGATACTGACGGAAATTATACGGTTTATAGTAAAGTGTGGATAGATTGGAATCAAGATGGTGATTTTGATGATGCCGGTGAAGAATATGATTTAGGTAATGCTGTCAATGTATCCGATGGTGCTACCTCAAATTCTCCTGTATCTGTTGTCATACCTTCAAATACTGTTACCGGAAAAACGCGTATGCGTGTATCAGCCAAATACAATAATGCCCCAACAGCATGTGAAACCGGTTTTGACGGTGAAGTGGAAGATTATAGCGTGATAGTTTCAAGTCCTAACTGTTCAGATGTTGCCTATTGGGATGGGGCTCAATGGACTGATACTAATAACAATGTACTGCAACTTGCCGATTTATCCACCAAATTACTCATTACAAAAGATGTACTCATAACCAATGGACAAAGCATAGATGCTTGCGGCTTAAGCGTTCATGCTTCCGAAGCCGTAACCATTAATACAGGTGATTATATCAATTTGACCAATGACGTAATTAACGATGGAAAAATTGATATTGAAGATGGTGGCATATTAGTACAATCTGACAATAATGCAAGTATTGAAGGAAACGGCATATATACTCTAACCCGATACAGTCAAAACTTAAACAACCAATATGATTATGTCTATTGGGCAAGCCCTATTGAAAGTTTTAATTTAGGTGATATTGTCAGTAATGCTTGGCGGTATTATACCTATGATACCGGTATTCAATATTGGTCTGCTGCCAATAACAATACAAGTATGCAACCGGGAATAGGTTATGCTGTTTCTGCCCCACTTGGTTTTCAAGGCGGAAGCTTAAATGTAAAGTTTAACCAAATCAATCAAAAATTCAATAACGGAACTATTGGGGTTAATATTAATATAAACGGTACCGGTGCACAAGATGATGATGATTGGAATTTGGTCGGAAATCCCTACCCATCCCCTATTGATTTTAATACTTTGGCAACTGATAATACCAATATTCAAGGGGCTTATTATTTGTGGACCAATTGCGCCGGTCTTGACGGTAATGGTAACCATCAACCTGCCGGCTATACTATTTATTCTATAGGTAGCGGTAGTATTGCTGCTTGCAATGGCAACGGTCCCTCTGCATCACGTTACGTACCGGCAACCGAAGGATTTTTTGTAGAAGCTAATGCTTCCGGAACTTTAAACTTTAAAAATGATCAACGCTCGACCACACAAACTAATTTTGTGAACAGAAGTAATCCGGATAGAGCTTGGTTTGATTTGACCAATAATTTGAATTTTCAACAAACTTTAATCGGATTTTTTGCCAACGCAACTGACCAAAAAGACCGGTTATATGATGCGCATTCTATCAATGGTGATTTTGACTTATACACTCTGATCGGTAATGAAAAATTTGCTATTCAGGGCTTATCTCCTTGGAATAATGCCGATAGAATTGTCCCGTTAGGTTTTGCAACTACTGAAACCGGCGCTCATCAAATTGCTCTCAATCGAACCGAAGGTATTTTAAGCAGTGATGTCAACATTTATTTGAACGATACATACGAAAATATTATTACCGATTTAAAAGCTAATCCGTATACTTTTCAAACCAATCAAGGAAGATTTGATGACCGGTTTGAAATAATTTTTACTAGAAATAGCTTAGAAGTAAACGAAATGGCACCGGTTAATAATATCAATTTATTATCAAATGACGGGTATTTTACCATTATCAGTGATAATAAAAATATGTCCGGTGTAAAAATCTTCGGTATCAACGGCAAATTGTTAAAGGATGTTCAAAATCAGAAAGCGGTAGGAAGACTTTATGTCAATTTAAATGAACTACCGCATCAAATATTGATATTTAAAATTATCCTTAAGGACGGTACATCGGTCATCTTAAAAGCCATTCGATAAATATCTGTAATACTTTAAAAAAACGGTATGGATTCTAAATTATCCATACCGTTTTTTATTATTATCAGTTATTTTTCCTGATAAATTTCTTACTTTAGCTCATAAAATAAAATCAATCATTATGAAACATTATTTTTTAATCGTAATCAGTCTGTTTTTTGCAACAAGCTTTGCGCAAAATAAAGATAAAGCCACCTTTAAAATATATGATAAAGGTAAAGTGTATTACTATAACACGATTTTGAAAGACATCAAAGCCGAAGCATCACAGAAAAACAAACCCAAACCTTACAAACGTTTTAAAGTTTTGCTTAACGGACAAAAATTTCCCAATAAAGTAAAACTATACAAAGCTGCTTGGCACAATCCGCCTATTTCACAAGGTAACACCGGGACTTGTTGGGATTTTTCAACGACTTCGTTTTTTGAAAGTGAAGTTTACCGATTGACCGGTAAAAAGGTAAAATTATCCGAAGCTTTTACATTTTACAATGAATACATTTTGCGTGCCAAAGAATATGTACGCACGCGTGGCAAATCCTTATTTGACCAAGGTTCTGAATCCAATGCCGTTACCAGAAATTTCAAATTAAACGGCGCCATGCCCTGGTCGGTTTATAACGGCTTAAAGGGACATAAATTCCACACCCATGAAAAAATGTATCAAGAGATGAAAGCATATTTGTTGTCTGTTAAACGCGACAATGCTTGGGATGAAACCACCGTAGTCAACACTATTAAAGCCATTATGGATCATTATATCGGTACCCCGCCGGAAAGTTTTAAAGTAGATGGAAAAACCTATACACCCAAAACTTATCTAAAAGACTATTTAAAAATCAATCCGGATGATTATGTCGATATTTTATCGTACGAACAAGCGCCATACTATACCCAATGTTCTTATGATGTGCCGGATAATTGGTGGCATTCCAAAGACTATTACAATGTTCCATTGGATGTGTTTATGAATATCATCATCAAAAGCATCAAAAAAGGTTATACCATGGGTATCGGTGGTGATGTGTCCGAACCCGGCTTCTTAAACGGTCCCGGCGAACCGCAAGTAGCCATTATCCCCGATTTTGATATTCCGTCTAGTTATATCAATGACGATGCCCGTCAATTGCGTTTTTCAAATGGCGCTACTACTGATGATCATGGTATGCATTTGGTCGGCTGGTATAAAGCCAAAGACGGAAAGTATTGGTTTTTGATTAAAGACAGTAGCTCGGGCTCACGAAATGGTAATCCGAAAGCCCCTGAATTCGGTTACTATTTCTTTTCTCAAGACTATATCAAATTAAAAATGATGGATTTCATCATTCATAAAGATGCCGTAAAAGATGTATTAAAAAAGTTTGATAAGAGATAAGGAAAAAGGATAAAATGGAAATTTCCCTTCACATAAAAAAATCGGCTACTTTTTTTGAGTAGCCGATTTTTTTTATAATTTATGAATTGCCATACTTGGCTTCATATTTCTTAACAGCCCAAAAACTCAGTTTATATCCTAAGTAAATTATAATAGGCCAACTAATATAATAGATTAATGCGTAAGTCATAATAAGCAATTTTTAATATTTTTCGATTTCTTGTTCCAATTCCTTTTCATTCAGTTTATGCGAATCCATAGCGCGCCAAGCCCAAACGATATAACCCAAAACAAAAGGTACCATTAATGATACATAAGACATCACTATAAGCGTAAAACGACTTGAAGCGCTGTTAGACAATGTAAGCGAGCTTTGCAAGTCAAAAGTTGACGGATAGTAAGCGGTATGATTAAAGCCCGCCATAAAGAAGATAGCCATTACAGTAAAAACAGTACCGGCACCTACATACCAAAAAGCTTTGGTTTCTTTCTTAAAGTTGGCAAGGTACAAACCGTAAAGCACCCCAATAAGTCCAATTAATAAAATAATCAAACTAATCGGATTTTCTATAAGATTGTTAAAATACTTATGGGCTTGCCTAAAGACTTCTTTGGTTTCCGGATTGACAGCAAAACCGTCGATAAAAAGTAAACGAATAAACCAAGTCAAAAACAGCACTAAAAACAAAATACTGTGACGGGGAATACATTTATCAATTTTAGCCAAGATATTTTGGTTATCCGTCATTTTTCGGATATAGAGCAAAGCTATTAAACGGGCTAAAACCAAAACAGCCAAGCCCAGTAATATATTTTGCAAAAATGCTAAATGCTCTGTTGTCCAAAGCGCTTCCAAACCATGCCAAGGCGTTTGCCATTGTGAAATAACCGCTTCAAAATTGCTGCCCAAATGCACAATATTAGCTTTATTGACACTAAACAAACTACCTGTAAACATGGTAGAAACTGCTACACCAAGCAAAAAAGGCGCTGCAAATCCGTTAAACTTCAAAAATGTTTCAAAAGTTTTGCTTCCTAAAACATTGTGTTTCTTTTTGCGGTATTCGTATGAAACGGCTTGCAGAATAAAAGCAAACAAAATGGCATACCAAACCCAATAAGCCCCACCGAAACTCGTAGAGTAAAAAAGCGGGAAAGATGCAAAAAATGCGCCACCGAAAACAACCAAAGTCGTAAAAGTAAATTCCCATTTATGACCCGTAATATTTACGATAATGGTTTTTTCGGCTTCATTGTTACTCAATTTATCCATCAGCGTTTGACCACCTTGAACAAAGAGTAAAAACACCAAAAAACCACCCAGTAGCGCCATTATAACCCACCAGTATATCTGTAAATTTTCGTATGATAATGCTTCAAACATAGTTGTAATTTTTTAGTTGTTAAATCCTTTTTTAATGGTTGTTGACATGATTTTTAGTTCGGCAATCAACAAAGCCGTAAAGGTGATGAAGAACAAGAAAAATGTCAGCATAACACCGGCAGTTTCAATATGAGAAACCGCCACCATTGTTGGCATCAGGTCTTGAATCACCCAAGGCATCCGACCGGCTTCGGCAGTAATCCAACCGGCTTCTTGGACGATCAATCCTAAAAATATTCCGAGAACACCCAAGCGCAATAACCACTTTTTCTTTTCAATATTATCTTTCATCACCGCCCAAAAAATCAATGGGAAGAAAATCAAAAACCAAGTGCCTAAAATAACCATGGTATGAAAAGACATAAAACTAATAGTAATAGGCGGAATTAATTCATTCATATCATGTCCGTCAAAATAACCGTAACCAAAATCTTTAAAATGGGCTTTAAAAGTTTTTAAATACTTTGTGGCTTCCTCGTTATTGCCGGCTTTTTTGGCTTTTTTATATTTTGCCAGCGCTTCAATACTGACTTTACCGCTTTTAATACGTTCTTTATAAGACGGAATACCTTCTTTTTCATTACCGTAAACCAAATCGTTTACACCCGGCACAAATGCATTGGGGTCATTAAAAGCCAGAACCGATAAACCATATGGAATTTCAAATCCTTCTACTTCGACGTCCAACTGGTTATTGCCTTTAAAATCATCGGCAACTGCTTTGGTTAAATCTTTATCACCTGTATGTTTTGGTTTCCCGATAGCAATCAGCGGGGCACCTCTGGAACCGGTTCGCAAACCTTCCATCGCCGCCAGTTTCATCGGTTGGTATTTGGCGACCTGTTTAGCCGAACCATCACCGGTAACAATGGTGGCAACAATACCTATAAAACCAAAAACAGAAGCAATAAGCATGCTGTATTTGGCAAACATTTTATCCTTACCTTTTAGTAGTAAATAAGCACTGACAGCTATGACAAATAAAGCTGCAAAAGTATAAGCTGATGTAATTGTATGCACAAACTTATTGACTGCAACCGGATTGAATAAAACTTCCCAAAAATTATCCATTTCGTTTCTCATAGTATCCGGATTAAATTTCATACCGACAGGATTTTGCATCCAAGCATTGGCAGTCAATATCCACAATGCCGATAAATTGGTACCAATTGCCGTAAGCCAAGTCGCTGCCAAATGCGCTTTTTTACTGATTTTATTCCATCCGAAAAACATAATGGCTACAAAAGTCGATTCCATAAAGAATGCCATAATACCTTCAATAGCCAAAGGCGCACCGAAAATATCGCCTACAAACCATGAATAATTAGACCAGTTGGTTCCAAATTCAAATTCCAATATAATACCGGTTGCTACACCAATAGCAAAATTGATCCCGAATAAGCGGAGCCAAAATTTTTCAATTTTTAACCATTTCTCATCACCGGTTTTGACATAAATGGTTTCCATAATCGCTAACATAAAGGATAAACCTAATGTTAAGGGTACAAAAATCCAGTGATATAAAGCCGTTAGGGCAAACTGTGCCCGCGACCAATCAACCAATTCCCAATTGACATGTTCCATAATCTTTTGTTTTAGTTTTTATTAATTGTATCCGTATGATTTGTTATAATTAACTGTTGTTCTATATGATGAATGCGTTCCTTATCGGTTTTAAAATTTTCTTTTAAAATATCGGGGAAGAAAAAATATTTTAAAATAGCAAACATGATAAAAAGCTTCACAATGATGATCATCCAAAGTTTTTTGCCGCGTGGGGTCATTTCCCTAAAGCCATCTATATAAAAATACAATATCTTTTTTAGAATCATTCTAAATTAATTTTTATGCAAAGTTATAAGCTTTTGAGACTAAAAGCAAGGAAAATCATTAAAAAATACTCAAGCAGTATTCTTGTTTTAAAGAAGCTTACCAAATAGTAAATTCAAACCGAGATAACTATCAATCTATCCCAAACACATCCTGTTTTACATTTTTTTATATTCATTTTTAATACTATCCCAAAAGATTCTTAATATCATCAATTTTAAGTGATTTCATAATCTTGTCATCGGTTTGAATGATGTCTGTGGCTATTTTTTTCTTTTTGGCTTGTAAATCGAGAATTTTTTCTTCAACGGTATCTTTACAAATCATCCGGTAAGCAAAGACTTTTTTATCTTGTCCTATACGGTAAATTCTGTCAATAGCTTGGTTTTCAACTGCGGGATTCCACCAAGGGTCTAAAATATAAACATAATCGGCAGCAGTCAGGTTCAATCCGGTGCCACCGGCTTTCAAGCTGATTAAGAACACGCGCAAATCATCGTTCGTCTGAAAATTTTGCACAGAAGCTTCGCGTTGTTTGCTCGAACTTTTGCCGTCCAAATATTCGTAAGGAATACCTAATGTGTCCAGTTCATTTTTAAGTAATGCCAACATCGATGTAAACTGCGAAAAAATCAAAACTTTATGTTGTGCCGTTTTGTCGGTAATATGAGCTATCATTTCTTGTATTTTAACCGAATCTTTAACGGCTATAGACTCATCGTTGAGCAATAAAGGCGAATCACAGATTTGGCGCAATCGCGTTAGGGCTTCCAATACCATAAATTTTGACTTGGCAAGCCCTTCTTTTTCTATTTTGTTGAGCAATTTGTCACGATATTGGTTGCGATAGGCATCATAAACCTTTCGCTGTGCCGGTGACATTTCGCAATAAATGATATCTTCGACTTTGGGGGGCAATTCGGTGGCAACTTGCTCTTTGGTACGCCGTAAAATAAACGGATTAATGAGTTTTTGCAATTCATTGGCAACTAGTTCATCCCCATCTTTATCTATTGGATTGGAATAATGGTCCTTAAAATGTTTAATATTGATAAAAAAGCCCGGATTGACAAAACTCATTTGCGCATACAAATCAAAAGTGCTGTTTTCAATAGGTGTACCGGTCATGGCTATCCGGTTTTTGGCTCGCAGCAAACTTACCGCTTTAAAGCGCCGCGAAGACGGATTTTTGATGGCTTGTGATTCATCAA
>WFZY01000146.1 GCA_015489265.1 Flavobacteriaceae bacterium
ATGAACGCTTAGCCGATCATATCGGACTGATTCCATTAGTGATGATTTCTCCCTACGATCGTGATTTGATTTCGGAACGGGGGGAAACCCGCCGGCGTTTTATCGATAAAATTATCTCGCAAACCGATGCCGGCTATCTCTCGGCATTAATTAGTTATCAAAAAGTATTGGCACAGCGTAATCGGCTTCTAAAATACTTTGCAGCTAACCATCATTTTGATAATAACACCCTGCAAATTTACAATGAGCAATTACACCAATACGGCACACTTATTTATAACAAAAGACAAAAATTTATCAAAGAATTTGCTGGTTTTTTAAAGGAAAAATATGCAGTTTTATCACAAGGTAAAGAGCAGGTTGATATCACCTATTATTCGGAGTTGGAAATCAAACCGCTACAAGATTTGTTAGTCGAAAATATGCAAAAAGACCGGCTGTTACAACATACATCCAAAGGTATTCATCGTGATGATTTTTTGTTTGAAATCAATGAAAAACCAATTAAAAAATTTGGTAGCCAAGGACAACAAAAATCTTTTTTAATTGCATTACGGTTAGCAGAATTTGAATTTTTAAAACAAAAATCGCAACAAATACCTATTTTGTTATTTGATGATATTTTTGACAAACTCGATGAAAAACGGGTGACGCAAATGGTTAATATGGTCAATGACAAAACGTTCGGGCAAATATTTATTACCGATACGCATGTAGAGCGCACCAAAAATCTAGTGCAAAATATTCATCAAAATTTTAAAATTTTTCAACTTTAAATGTTATATATCATAATTTTTGTTCATAAAAATTATTATATTTGAGCATCTAAAAAATTTTATTATGAAAACAAAACATTTCTTTCAAGTTTTAATTATTTTTCTTTTGACCTTTCAATTAAATGGTCAAATAAATTGGGGTGTGCAATTGGGCTTAAATGGTACTAATATTTCACAGTCAATTAGTGATGATTATCACGATTTAGATTATCCAACCAAGTTAAAGCTTGGCTTTAATGTAGGTGTTGTAGCAGATTATCCACTTAATGACGAAATGGGATTTCAATCCGGCTTGCTATACACACAAAAGGGCTATCAAGTAGATTGGGATGCTTTACTTAAAAGAGAAGGTATGGATGGTAGTATTACCGGTTACTGGACGTACTCTTATAACTATTTAGAATTACCAGTACATTTTTACTATAGTTTTGATGATTTTTATATCATTGGTGGACCTTATTTCGCCTATGGACTGGGTGGCACATCAAAATTAGATGCTACCTATAAATATAATGGTAACAGTTCTAATATCAAGCAAACAATCAATTTGCAGGCTGTATCAGGTGCTGCCAAAGCAGAAGATTTTTTTGATCTAGATGCAGATGTGCCTGATATCAAAGTTTACAATGCTTTTGATATTGGATTTGATATAGGTGCCGGTTATAAATTGGAACAATTTATGCTAACTGCAAAATACAGTTTTGGTTTTACTAATTTGACTCCTAAAGTAAGCGATAATGACAATTTTGATCCAAATGATTTAAAGAAAACCAATAACGGATTTAGTTTGTCTTTGGTTTACTTTTTTACTGATTAAAAAAAAGATTAACCAAAAAAAACAGCACCATTTCATTTGAGATGGTGCTGTTTTTTTGTTAAAAGTGTGTGACTTCAAAATTAGTCTACACAATGTAATTTTTTGTATTTAGCCATTAATTCTTCCGGTGTTTCAGGATGATCCGGACTTTTATCAATAGCATCTACAGGGCAAACAGCCACACATTGCGGTTCGTCAAAGAACCCTACACATTCAGTACATTTATCAGGGACGATGTAGTAAAACTCGTCTGATAAAGGTTCATGAGCAGCATCGTCGTCAAGACAAGTGCCATCTGCCATATTCCATTCTTCACCCGGCTCGTAAATAGCGGTGTTAGGACATTCGGCTAAACATGCGCCGCAATTGATACAATCTTCGTTAATAAATAATGCCATAGTTTTTAATTTTTAGGTATTAATAGTTTAATTTTGTAGACAAATATAATACCATTTTTGATAATGACAATACAAGAACGAAAAAATTCTTTAAAAAAGCTGGGTGAGTTTTTATCGCAATTTCAAAAAGACGGCATACACAAAAAAGCCGATATCCCCTATAATGATATTTTTTTTGATGCCCTTAAGCAATTGGTTAACAGAGCACATGAACAAAACCCTTGGTTTACCAAAGAAAATGTACTATATGCTTTGTCAAACTGGGCAAATGCTTTAACGCCCGAAAAAATTGACCGCTGGTTTGACATGGAAAATTTTCAAGAAAACCCGCATCCCAAAAAGGTTGGTGTGGTAATGGCAGGTAATATTCCCTTGGTTGGTTTTCATGATTTTTTAAGTGTTTTGGCTAGCGGGCATAATATTAAAGCCAAATTGTCTTCCAATGATAAGTTATTATTGCCTTTATTAGCTAAATATTTGATGTATCTGAATCCGGCTTACAAAGATAAAATTGAATTTGTAGACGGACCACTCAAAGATATAGATGCTGTTATAGCTACCGGTAGCAATAATACCGCCAGATATTTTGATTATTATTTTGGAAAATATCCGCATATCATTCGTAAAAATCGTAATTCTGTTGCTGTCCTGACCGGAAAAGAAACTCCCGAAGAACTGGACCGGCTTGCTGACGATATTATGCGATACTTCGGTTTGGGTTGTCGCAATGTTTCTAAAATTTTTGTGCCTGAAAATTATGACTTCAATCCGCTTTTTAAAGCGCTTTTGAAATATAAAGATTTAATTAATTATCAAAAGTACGCTAATAATTACGACTATAATAAAGCGGTTTATTTGATGTCAACTGATGCGCATATCCGAAACAGTCTGATTGATAACGGCTTGATTTTACTCAAGCAAGATAGCCATTATGCATCGCCAATAGGAACTTTGTTTTATGAATATTATAAAGACATCAATGATGTGAAAAAAATATTGGAACATGATAAAGACCAAATTCAAGCAGTTGTCAGTCGTGCGCCGGAATTAGAAAATACCTTGGATTTCGGTCAGACGCAATCACCGGAACTATGGGATTATGCCGATGGCATCAATACAGTAGAATTTTTGAATAAACTATAAGAAATAATTGTTAGAATCATATTTATCAAACCAAAAGAGACGCCCTAAAAGCGTCTCTTTATTGTGTTGTTAACCTAAATATAATTATGAAAATAACTATACTTTCTCTTTAACTTCCGTTTCATCTACCAAACGGAATCCTGCCCCGTGAATATTAACGATTTTAACATTGGGGTCACGTTGTAATAATTTACGTAACTTGGCAATATAAACGTCCATACTTCTGGAAGTGAAGTAATTATCATCTTGCCAAATTTTGGTTAAAGCTTTTTCACGTGGCATTAAATCATTTTTGTAAACTGCCAACATTTTAAGAAGTTTGCTTTCTTTGGGTGACAATTTTACAGGTTTTTCATCCCGATAAAACAATTGTCTCAATTTTGAATCAAATTTAAAATTACCAATTTTAAAGTGGACTGCTTCCGGTTTTTCTTCTTCAACAGGTACGACACTTCTGTTCAGTAAAGCTTTGATTTTGTATAACAAAACTTCCGAATCGAAAGGTTTGTTAATATAATCATCAGCTCCCAATTGGTAACCTTTTACCATATCTTCTTTCAGTGTTTTAGCTGTCAAAAAGATTAATGGTACTTGCTGATTACGCGCTCTAATTTCTTTGGCTAGGGTAAAACCGTCTTTGTAAGGCATCATAACATCCAAGATAATCAGATCAAAATAATCTTTCTTGAATTTTTCAAATCCTTCCATTCCGTTTCGTGCCAAAGTCACATCAAAATCGTTCAATCTCAAATAATCTCTGAGAATGATTCCGAAATTGATATCATCTTCTACGAGTAGAATTTTCTTTTTTGTTTGTGTCATGTCTATTTTTGTTTGTGTTAATAATCTTGTTTTATTGTGTTTTGTTAATTGTCAATTACAGGCAGTTTTATAATAAATGTACTGCCTTCGCCTTTAGTACTTTTAACAGAAATTTTACCGTTAAAAGACTGCACGACTTTTTGTACATAAGCCAAGCCCAAGCCGTGTCCTTTTACATTGTGAATGTCACCGGTGGTTACACGATAGAATTTTTTAAAAATTTTCTTCTGTACTGATTTACTCATCCCGATACCTTTGTCACTTATTTCAATTAAAATATGTCCTTTGTCGTCATTATAAGTTTTAACGGTAATCTCGGGCTGTTCTTTAGAGTATTTTACAGCATTGTCTAAAATATTGACAAAGACATTGGTCAGTAAGGTTTCATCACCTAAAACATTATACTTACGGGCTTTAAAATCCGTCTGTAAGGTTCCACCTTTGTCTTGTATCAACAAGCTGACATGCTGAATGGCAACATCTAAAATTTCGTGTATGTCAACCGGATATTTTTCAGCTTTAAGATCGATTTTGTCCAAAACCGACAAACTTAAAACACTTTCAACTTGGTTTAACATACGTTTATTTTCTTGCTTAAGCATATCAAGATATGTTTTTAGTTGTTGTTCATCTTGATTGACGCGGGGTGATTTCAAAGCATCGACTATCAAATTAATCGTGGCAATCGGTGTCTTGAACTCGTGCGTCATATTGTTGATGAAATCCGTTTTCATCTGAGAGATTCTTTTTTGTCTGATGATGAAATAAATAGTCAATATGTAAATAATCAATATAATCATCATCAAAAGATCAGACAAAAACTGTATGCGCATACTCTCATGCTTAAACAATTCATTTTTATTAAATGCAAGAACTAGTTCGTATTTGGTCATTCCCGATTTGTCGGGAAAAATTTTAAATTTATAATATTTGAATCGTTGATCATCCGGCTTAAAATATTTGGAATGAACTTTGGTCAAAATGCCATTGTCTACTATTCCAAACTCAAAATGATAATCAATCCCCCGCTTAAAGAGTTCATCCTGTATCCAATTACGTAAACTATCAACCGAGACCCGTTTGTAAATGGGTTCTATAACAGAGATATCTTTAAACGTAGATTCAAGATAACGATTGTCAATATTGTTAATTTCAGCTTTGTTAAACTCGTTTTTTTGCTGAATTTTACCATTTCTAAAAAAATGCGATTTGGTTTTGGCTACGCTAATTTTACCAAATACCGAATCAAACTGACTTTCAGAAATCGGAAATTTCAGATTGATGCCTTTTTCTAAAACCAAATGTTTGTAAGCAAAGACTTCATTACTGTTTTTGTTTTCCTTTTTGTAAACAAACTCATATACATTATTCTGACTGTCAATACTTTTAGCGTCTTTAAACTTCCGGTAATATTTATCAAACTCATAATTTTGCGCTTTGGTTGTAACGGAATACAAAATTTGTTTCATCAAATAATAAAACCGCTGATTACGCAATTTGATATCATTTTCTCGCAACTGCACCTGCATCATCCGGATACCTATAACCGAAATAGTCATAAAAATCACTAAAAGTATGATACTCTTTCTTTTCATCAAGCAAAATTATGTTAAAGATATGAAATATACATTAGACTTTTACTTAAATTAACCTTTTTTTAACATATTTTTAACTTTTGAATCTATTTTTGAAATTTTTTCATCTAAATCATCTGCGATTTCATTATTTTCAATGACAAAATCTGATTTTTTTAACATCTCGGATTCTTTATCTTGATTTTTAATAATTTTTAGTAAGTTTTCTTTACTTTTTCCATCCCGTTTTTTTAAACGTTCGAGCCGTTTATTCAAATCTGCTGTTACGACAATCACCAAATCTACTAATTTATCCATGCCTGATTTGTGTAATATAGCATTTTCAACCATCACATAGGGTGCTTTTTGTTGTTTTGACCAATTTATAAAATCTTGACGAACAACCGGATGTACAATAGCTTCCAATTTTTTTAACAAACTTGGATCATCAAATACCATACCACCGATATAACTGACATTCAGTCGGTTATCTTTGTAAGCTTTGTTTCCGAACAAATCAATAATTTGTTGTCTTACTTTCGGGTTTTGTTGCATAATAGCTTTGGCTTTATCATCAGCATAATATACCGGAATGCCTAGTTTTTCAAAGCGTTTTGCTATGGTTGTTTTGCCGGTTCCGATGCCGCCTGTTAATCCAATTTTTATCATAAACTACTGTTGTTTAATTAAATATGAAATTTTGTCAGGTGTAAAACTAAAATCAAATGTGCCTGCCGGATGTTTGATTAGTTTCGGTATCCAATATTTTGATTTGGCATGATAAGTAACTGCCACTTGAAAATCTTGCGGTTTGATACGTTTATAGTCTTCTTTAAAAACTTTAAATTTTAACTTTATTTTTTCCGGAAATAACAATACTTTGCTACGCGTGGGTTTATCTAAAATAGTTACCGGCAAACTTAAGGTGTCTTCAATGATTTCTGATACCGGTAAGCGGTAGCGAATTTGGGTGGTGTTAAATTTTACGCCTTTTATGTTTTTAACTTTTAATATTTTATCTAAATCATGGTCAACTTTGTTGAAGCGGTAAGCTTTAGTTTGAACTTGAATGATGGTGTCCAAAACATCCGGTTGTCCGAAGAGCCACAAACTATCCGGTTGCCAAACGGCTTTTTGTTTATTCTTAAAGCCGGATTTATACGAAACTTGTACATCGGGAAATACCGGTACCCGTTTCTTGTGAACAGCTTTAATTTGTAATGATAATGTTTCAGGTAAAACGGATTTAAGATGCGTGTTTTCGTCAAATAATGCTCGAATCTTTGATACATGATTGGCGGTTTTCCATAGATGCTTGCTTAGGATACCGCTTTTTTGCACATCAATTTTCAAGACGGGTTTTGATATTTTGTAACGCAGAATCTTAAATCCGGATAATTTCACTTTAACCGATAACGTATCATTGGGCAAAAAACCTTTGTAATATTCGGGTGGTAAATTTTGATAGGACACCGGCACTTTAAACGTATAAACATAGGTTTTGCCCAACTGCATCAATATCCAAAACAATGCGGCAATCATGAAGAACAACAGGAATGTTCGCAACTTATTTTGTCGTGTTAAAAATTTTAAAAATATGCTAAATCTACGATTCATCGAATTGACTTACAAAAATTACAGGTATCTTTGCAAAGATATTGAAAAATTACAGGAACTTGTGACTTATTTTCGTTTATTCGGATTGATATTCGGCATACATCTATTGGCTGTGATGAGCCCCGGTCCCGATTTTGTAATGGTGCTCAAAAATGCTTTGCAATACAAGCGAAAAACCGCTATTTATACGGCATTGGGAATTGGGTTGGGAATTGGTGTTCATATTTTTTATTCTATTGCCGGTGTGGCTTATCTTTTGCAAAAAAATCCAACATTGTTTTATGCCGTTAAACTTGCCGGCGGCTTATACATTATATATATAGGCAGCAAAACTTTTTTGAGCAAACAAACGCCCATAGATTTTGACACCCGCCAAGAAACAACCGTATTAAGCCCTTGGCAAGCCGTTCAAACCGGTTTTATCACCAATGTTTTAAATCCGAAAGCTTCCTTGTTTTTTCTTAGTTTGTTCAGCTTGTTGATACCGCCCGACGTGCCTGCGTGGGTTTTAGCCGGTATTAGTTTAATGCTGATAACGGTTACGTTTTTATGGTTTAGCTTGGTTGCCGTTATTTTTACTAACAATCGCGTTGTGCAATCTTATGAAACATATGAAACTTATATTGTCAAAGTATTCGGATTGTTATTAATTGGTTTAGGAATTGCTATTTTTTTTGAATAATACCGATTCCGAATTCACTCCGAAAAATTCATAGAATTTTTCATGCGACTAAGTAATACCAACAAATTTGGGGTTTTGAAAACACCCAAATTTGGGGTATTTCTAAGTCGGGGTTACCCGCTTTCCGCTTCTTTGTCCATCGCTGATTCATATAATTCACTGCATTCTTATATGAATAATACGGGTTAATATCGGTATAGGTTGGGCAATTTTTACTACTTTTGTAAGCATTAAGTTAATCTTTCAGCATGAAATATCAGTATTTTAACATGACTTGGATCTTAGCTCATAAAAATATAGTCAAATGAAAAACAAAAAAGATAAAATAAAAGTAGGGATTAGTGTCGGTGATTTGAACGGCATCGGTGCGGAAGTGATTTTAAAAACTTTTCAAAATAATTTGATGTTTGACTTGTGCACGCCTATTGTGTTTGCATCGACCAAGGCGTTGTCTTATCAAAAAAAAACATTAAATCTGAAAATTGATTTACACGGCATTACGCATGTTCATCAAGCTTTTCATAACAAACTTAACGTCTTAAATCTATGGCGTGACCCGGTACCTATTGAACCCGGAAAACCGACGGAAGAAATAGGTAAATATGCCGTAGATTCGTTTATCAAAGCCGTAGAAGCACTCAAACGTGGCGAGATAGATGTATTGGTAACAGCACCGTTTAATAAAGAAACCATTCAAAGTGATATATTTGAGTTTCCCGGACATACCGATTATTTGGCACAAGAACTTGACGGAAAAGCATTGATGTTTATGGTAAGCGACGATTTGAAAGTTGGATTGGTAACCGATCATTTACCTTTAAAATATGTAGCGCAGCAAATAACCGAAGATAAAATTATCGATAAGGTGAACACTATGAGCCACAGTTTAATTCAAGATTTTGGTATTGAAAAACCACGAATTGCCGTACTGGGCTTAAATCCGCATTGTGGCGATGGCGGTATCATCGGTAAGGAAGAGGAAGAGATTATCCGTCCAGCCATAAAAAAAATGCAAGAAGCCGGTCAATTGGTTTACGGACCTTATGCCGCCGATAGTTTTTTCGGCAGTAACAACTATAAAAAATTTGATGCCGTACTGGCTATGTATCACGACCAAGGTTTGATTCCATTTAAAACTTTGAGTTTCGGTAAAGGGGTAAATTTTACAGCCGGACTGAACAAAATACGTACATCGCCCGACCATGGGACGGCATACGAAATTGCCGGTAAAAATATAGCAGACCCAAGCTCTTTTAGAGAAGCGGTTTATAAAGCCATTGATATTTTTCGCAAACGAAAAGAATATGAAGAATTAACCGAAAAACCTTTAGAGTCCAGCTATGACGATAGCGAAAAAAGAAACCGGAAAAGATAAATTTTACAATAGAAAAATATATTTGAGCGCCATAAGAATATATGGTTGATAGCTATGGTATTTTTAAAATATTTTGTAAAATTTCTTTCTTTTGTTACAATGTTAATATAATTAATCTATTGGTTGTGATTTTTTTATGATAAATTAGCAGATTTGTCTCAAAAAATATTAACTTTGAGAAAAAGTTGTTAATCTGTTTTGAAAATTTTATCGCGATATCCGGTTATTTTTCTTACCATATTCTTAGCAATTGGAATTGCGATTGATGCTGTCTTACCGATACCGTTAAAATATAGCATACCGCTATTTTTATTAGGAATTATTGGGTTGGCAGGATTTCATTTTTACCAAAACAATCACATTAAAAAATGCAATGCCATACCGGTTTTATTGGCTTTTGTTACCATAATTTTAGGGCAAATATGGAACGGTATCAATCAACCGGAAAATCAAGCTAAGTATTTTACGCGTTTTATTCAACCGGATAATGTCTTGATTTTAAAACTTACAAAAGAGGTTAAATCAACCGGTGCTTATGTCAATTTTTATGCCGATGTATTACAAATGAATCAACATCGGGTAACCGGAAAACTGTTGGTAAAAATACCTAAAACTAAAAAAGTACTACATATCGGGAATAAAATCCGGTTATTGATTGATGCATCACAAATTCATGACATCCCAAAAGCACGCAATCCGTTCGGATTTGACTATCGGCGTTTTATGAAGCATCACGGGATTTATCATCAGATTAATCTGAAAAATGCCGCTTATCAAATTATTTCCGAACAACATTTTAGTTGGCTTTATCAGATAGGAAAACTAAAAAATCACATCAAAAACCGTTTTCAAAAACATTTAAGTACGCAAGCTTTTGCTTTGGCAATGACTTTATTATTAGGGGAACGGCAAGCCCTGTCGCCAAAAGTTTATCAAAATTTTCAAGCGACCGGTACGGTGCATATTTTAGCCATATCGGGTTTGCATATCGGTATTTTATTACTGTTTTTAAATATTCTTTTTAAGCCGGTCAAAACCAAATCAACCGTTTTGTTTTTGTTTTTAACTATCGGTGTCTTGTGGTTTTATGCTTTATTAACCGGTTTCTCTGCTTCTGTATTACGGGCGGTCATTATGTTTAGTTTTTTGCAAATCGGTTTACAAAGCAAGCGGCAAACCAATATTTATAACAGTTTGTTTTTGGCGGCATTAGTTATGTTATTGATTAATCCCGGTTATTTGTATCAAGTCGGATTTCAAATGAGTTTTGCGGCTGTTTTGGCTATTGTGAGTTTTTATCCGGTCTTTAATCAATGGTTTCCTGTTAGCCGGAAAGTATCAAAATATTTTACCGATTTGTTTTGGGTATCTTTGTCGGCACAATTGGGGGTTTTGCCTTTGTCGCTATATTATTTTCATCAATTTCCGACGTATTTTTTATTCGCTAATTCATTGAGTATCCCTTTGCTGTTTTTGATTTTGTTTTTAGGATTTAGCTTAATGCTATTGGGTTTTCTGCATTTGGATTTTATTTTTTTGTACCAAATATTTGATAGATTTCTAAATATTTTAATAGCCATCAATGAAGCCATTGCTCGTTTGCCGCACAGTTTGATTCAAAATATCCGTTTTTCAGATATCTTATTAGTGGTGAGTTTCACCGGATTGATTGTGCTATATCATTTTTTATCCAAACCAAAAATCTACCGGAATTGGATTTGGTTGGGTAGTTGGTTTGTTTTATTAGAAGTGGTACTCTTTGTTCAAAACCGGCAAAATTTACATGCTGAAAATTTTTACGTGTTTCACCAATATAAAACGCCGGTTGTGGCAATTTCAAGAGCCGGTACAATTAAAATTTATCAAAATAAACAATTGATTAACAAGTATTTGCAAAAGAGTTTAAGCTTGCATTATAAACATGTGCAATATGATACTTTGTCTTTTTATCAAGCTTTTGGTAATTACAGAATATTGCATATTGACAGTTTAGGTATTTTTAGGTTTAAAAATTTTCAACCGGACATAGTTATCCTGCATTATTCCCCCAAAATCAATATCGAGCGGTTGATTCAGAATTTGAACCCCAAAATTATAGTAGCGGACGGCTCAAATTATCCATCATTTATCCGGCGTTGGCAAGTATCTGCTCAAAAATACCATATCCGGTTTTATGATGTTAATACACAAGGCGCTTTGGTTTTGTCAAAAAATGAAAATAAAATGAAAGATTTTGATTGATAATGGCTAAGCAGCAAAATAATTGACATTATAAAATGTATCAATCAGCAATATTTTTAACAAAATTTTGACTTTAAACCGGTAGATTTGTCAACAAAGCATCAGACATTTAACTAATATTTAATATCAAAAACACTTAAAATATTGTATTTTTGTCAAGATAAAAATTTTGAACATGGCAGAAGATAAAAAATCTTTAAATTTTATTGAACAAATTATTGAGGAAGATTTAAAAAACGGTTTACCCAAAGACAAATTACGTTTCAGATTTCCCCCTGAGCCGAATGGTTATTTACACATAGGACATGCAGCGTCCATTTGTTTAAACTTCGGTTTGGGACAAACATATCAAGCACCGGTTAATTTGCGTTTTGATGATACCAATCCCGCAAAAGAAGAACAAGAATATGTCGATGCGATTAAAAAAGATATAGCTTGGTTGGGATTTCAGTGGGATAAGGAATTGTATGCATCCGATTATTTCCAACAATTATACGATTGGGCAGTTGAGATGATCAAGCAAGGCAAGGCCTATGTCGATGAACAACCCCAAGAAAAAATAAACGAACAACGTGGCACCCCGACACAACCCGGTATTGAAAGTCCATACCGCAATAGACCGGCTGCAGAAAGTTTGGATCTGTTGGAACGGATGAACAAAGGCGAGTTTGAAGAAGGTGCCATGGTTTTGCGGGCAAAAATAGATATGGCATCACCCAATATGCACATGCGCGACCCTATCATGTACCGCATTTTGCATCGTTCGCACCACCGTACCGGTGACCAATGGAAAGTCTATCCTATGTACGATTGGACACATGGACAATCCGATTATTTGGAACAAGTATCGCATTCGCTTTGTACTTTGGAGTTTAAATCGCATCGGCCTTTGTACGAATGGTTTATTGAGCAGGTTTATAGTGGCGGACTCAAACCCAAACAGCGCGAATTTGCCCGTCGCAACTTGAGTTATACCGTTATGAGTAAACGCAAATTGCTGCAACTGGTTGAAGAAGGGC
>WFZY01000147.1 GCA_015489265.1 Flavobacteriaceae bacterium
ATAAAATGTTAAATACCGACAGTAAAATGATTAAAATGAAATCCAAACAAATGCATTCTAAAATTGAGAAAATCATTCATAAATAATGAATATTTTAATCATTAGAAAAACACAATGACAAGTAAATTCAATTAGTAGCGGCAAAATTTCTGTTTCAATTTTATCAATATTTTATATAAAATCTACGGACTCTATTTATTAAATCCAAAAAGGACGCCCGCGGGCGTCCTTTTTTGGTTAGATATAAATAATCAATTCCTTATTTGATTTTTTCAACGATGGCTTTAAAAGCTTCGGGATGATTCATAGCCAAGTCGGCGAGAACCTTTCTATTCAAATCGATGTTATTGGCATGAATTTTTCCCATGAATTGTGAATAAGACATACCGTGCAAGCGTGCTGCCGCATTGATACGTTGAATCCACAAACTTCTAAAATTGCGTTTCTTTTGTTTTCTGTCTCTGTATGCATAAAGCATCGCTTTTTCAACCGCATTTTTAGCGACTGTATAGACATTTTTTCTGCGTCCGAAATATCCTTTTGCTTGTTTTAGGATTTTTTTACGACGTCTTCTTTTTGCTACTGAATTTACTGATCTAGGCATAGTTTAATGATTTTTTTGTAACAGGCGTTCGTTTTTACGAATCTTTGAGTTGTTTTTAGCGCTGTTCCAGGGTTAATAATCTACCAAATCAAAGGGATTATTTTAATCCCAATGATGTTAATACGTTGTCTTTGTCGGCATCACTTACCAAAGTGGCATGTGTCAACCGCAATTTACGTTTTTTGCTTTTTTTGGTCAAAATGTGACTTTTATAAGCATGTTTTCTCTTGATCTTGCCCGAACCGGTCAATTTGAACCGTTTCTTGGCACTGGCTTTTACTTTTAATTTTGGCATAATCCTTCTTCTTTATGTATTATTTATATCTAATTCTTTTTCTTTTGTGACTTGGGCGACATCAGCATAATCATTTTTTTACCTTCCAATTTAGGCATCTGTTCTACTTTGCCATATTCTTCCAAATCTTGCGCCAAGCGTAATAATAAGATTTGTCCTTGGTCTTTAAAAATGATTGAACGCCCTTTAAAGAATACATACGCTTTTAATTTGTTACCTTCTTTAAGGAAATTCATAGCGTGTTTCTTCTTAAACTCGTAATCGTGGTCATCGGTATTGGGACCAAATCTGATCTCTTTTAGCGTGACTTTTTGTGTTTTCGCCTTAATGGCTTTTTCTTTCTTTTTTTGGTCGTACAAGAATTTCTTGTAATCCAAAACTTTACAAACCGGCGGATCGGCTTTGGGCGAAATTTCGGCCAAATCCAAACCTTGCTCTTCGGCAATTTTTAATGCCTCTCTCAAAGGGTACACCCCCACTTCCACATTATCACCAACCAAACGAACTTCTCTGGCGGTAATTTCGTCATTGATGCGATGCGGGTTTTTCTTAATGACCCTTCCCGGTCTTCGACTGCGTCTTCTACGTATAGCTATTGTCGTATATTTTTATGGTTACTATTCAAATTTTTTAAGGTCTTTTTGGGTTTCCTTTTGCATATAATCGACAAATTCGTCAATGCTAAAGCTTCCCAAATCACCTTCTTTGTGTTTCCTTACAGAAACCGTGCCATTATCCGCTTCTTTTTCACCTATAATAATCATATAAGGCACCTTCATCACTTCGGCATCGCGTATCTTTCTACCGACTTTTTCATTTCGCAAATCAATCGTGGCGCGAATATCGGAATTATCGAGCAAATTTAAAACATTTTTTGCATATTTTTCATATTTTTCGCTGATAGGCAAAATTTTAACTTGCTCGGGCGTCAACCAAAGCGGAAAATTACCGCCGGTATGTTCTAACAAAATAGCAATAAATCGTTCCATCGACCCGAAAGGAGCGCGGTGAATCATTACCGGCCGGTGCGGTTTGTTATCAGCACCGATGTAGGTTAAATCAAATCGCTCGGGCAGGTTATAATCCACTTGAATGGTTCCCAATTGCCAACTGCGTCCCAAAGCATCTTTAACCATAAAATCCAACTTCGGTCCGTAAAAAGCGGCTTCGCCATATTCGGTTACGGTATTCAGATTTTTATCTTTTGCCGCTTGGATGATGGCTTGTTCGGCGCGTTCCCAGTTTTCATCGCTACCGATGTATTTGCTTTTGTCTTCTTTATCGCGCAACGAAATTTGTGCTGTAAAATCTTCAAAGCCCAATGATCCGAATACATACATGACCAAGTCAATCACTTTTTTAAATTCATCAAGCAACTGATCCGGTGTACAGAATATATGCGCATCGTCTTGGGTAAAGCCGCGCACGCGTGTCAAACCATGCAATTCGCCGCTTTGTTCGTAACGATAAACCGTTC
>WFZY01000148.1 GCA_015489265.1 Flavobacteriaceae bacterium
AAACAAAAAAAGCCGGCTCAATCCTATTATTTTGAAGGCGATGCTTTGGGAACGACTTACCATATCAAAGCTTTTCCATCAAAAGATTCAAAAGCCGTCCAAAAAAAAGATATTGACAGTGTTATAACGGCTATCAATGCATCGTTATCAACTTATCAATCCAATTCGTTGATTTCCCGTATCAATAAAGGGGACGTCTTAAAACTAGATCAACATTTTATCGATGTATATCGTGTCGCAAAAAAAATCTATCGAGAAACCGGCGGTTTATACGATCCGACTATCGGCATTTTGGTCAATGCTTGGGGATTTGGTCCCCAACAGAAAATCAAAAATATTGAACGGGATTCCACGATTGTCGATTCGCTCAAACAGTTTGTCGGCTACGATTTTTTAAGTATTGACGAAAACGGTTTTTTAAAGAAACGCTATCCGCAAGTTTATATCGATTATAATTCCATAGCCAAAGGTTATGCGATTGACTGCGTAGGTAAAATGCTGTCTGATAAAGGTATTCAAAATTATTTGGTAGAAATAGGCGGCGAAGTTTTGGCAAAAGGTAAAAATGTCGCCAAAAACAGAGCTTGGCTAGTTGCCATTGACAATCCCGACCGCCAACACGGCAGTAAGTTTATTTCAGAAATTGCTTTGACCGATCAAGCCATTGCGACATCCGGTAATTATCGAAAATATTATATCGATAAAAAAACCGGTAGAAAATATGTGCATACGCTGGATCCAAGAACCGGCTATCCGGTGCAACGACATATTTTAAGCGCTTCGGTTATTGCCGACAATTGCACCTTGGCAGACGGCTATGCCACGGCTTTTATGGTAATGGGTTATAAGGCAGCCGAAAAATTTTTAAAACTGCATCCCGAATTACAAGCTTTTTTGGTTTACAGCGATGACCAAGGCAAGATTAAAACCTTTAAAACCAAAGGGGTTCAGATTGTTAATTAAATTTTACAGACCTACCAGGTTTTGGAAAACTAGCAGGTCTTTTAGGATTTTTTAATAAAATCTACAATTGATGTAGCGGCTTTTTCTGATGCCGGTTCCTTGCCTAATAAATTTTCCAAATCTTTGTAGTCCGCCAGTATTTGACGGCGTTTCTCACCTTGATTGATTTGTTGCAGTTCGGCTTTTAACACAGCCGGATTAAAATCGTTTTGTAGCAATTCCGTTACGATGGAACGTTGCATAATCAAGTTCGGTAAAGAAAAATAGGGAATTTTGACCAAATGCTTCCCGATTTCATATTGCCATTGGTGTGTTTTGTAAACGACCACTTGCGGCACTTTAAACAAGGCGGTTTCCAAAGCGGCGGTTCCCGAAGTAACGATAGCGCTATGGCTATGTTGCAGCAAATCGTAAGTATGATTGAAAATAACGGGCAATTCCGTAAAATCTTTTAAAAATTCTTCATAATCGGCTTTATCAAAAGACGGTGCGCCGGAAATGACAAATTGATATTCGGGAAAATCCTTGACCACAGACAGCATCGTCGGTAGCATCATTTTGAGTTCCTGTCGGCGACTTCCGGGTAGCAAAGCAATTATAGGTCGATTGTCGAGTTGAAATTTTGCAAAAAACTCATTGCGTGTCAAACCCTTATGATTTTGCACCGCATCGACTACCGGATTTCCGACATATTCGGCTGCAACCTGATGTTTGTTATAAAACCCAATTTCAAACGGCAAAATAACCAGCAGTTTGTCAATATATTTTTTGATTTTTTTGACCCGTCCTTCTTTCCATGCCCATAATTTCGGGGCGATATAATACACGGTTTTAAACCCTTTTTTCTTGGCAAAACCGGCAATTTTTAAGTTAAATCCCGGATAATCCACTAAAATCACCACATCAGGTTTGTAAGACAAGATGGCTTGTTTGGTTTGCTGCAAATTGCGATAAATCGTGCGGATATTTTTGATCACATCCACCACGCCCATAAATGCCATGTCGTTGTAATGAATCAATGGCGGGCGTTTGGTGACTTTGTGCATCAAGTCGCCACCGAGATATTTGAATTCGGCTTTATGGTCTTCCTGCATGATTGCTTTGATAAGATTGGCGGCGTGCAGGTCGCCGGATGCTTCGCCTGCTATGATGAAATATTTCATTTTTTGTGTTTTGATGATAGTTCTGTTTCTATCTCTTCTATTGAAGGTAATTTTGTTTTTAAGTTATCAGGGATAGCTTCTGTTAAACGATATTCGCTAATTCCCAAGGGTTTATTGATGTCTCTTAAAGCATATTCAGCTTCAATTTTATCTTTTTTTCTACATAATAAAATTCCAATGGATGGGTTATCAGTTTCTTTTCAATTTGAATTTCTAACAATTCTCTGGACCACGAATTTTTAAATGTTTCTTGTGCATAAAACAAAGCTTCTTCAATATCTTTGGTTTTTGAAATAATTAATCTATTTTGACCCCATGGAATTTGTGCCACAATTTGTGGCACAATTTTAAACTTTTGAGAATAAAGTAAATACCATTGTCTCATTGCATAAATATTTCTTTTCGAAAAACCTTTAATATCAGGAAATTCGTGTTTTAAGTCAATTGACATTTGTTCAATGATTTTACTACCCCAACCGGATTTACGTTGTTTTTCTACAATTTCTCTTCCTATTTCCCAATAAAGATTTAGAAGTTCCGAATTGGCGGAAAGTGCAATTCTAGTTCTTGTAGAATGAATTTTTGCTTTGATTTTATTTATCCATTCATAGTATTCCGATAAATTTATACCGCCTTTATTCATAAAAAATGACATAATTAAATTTAATAAAATGTTGGGGGCACATCTAATGCTTACTCAATAACCATATCATCATACTTAGGATGTTTGACGGCATAATGCAAAATCAATTCTTTTTTCTTACCGGGTGCCAGATGCAAATGCCACACCACTTCGCCGGTTTCGGGGTTTAGCTTACCACCGGATAAATCGATAATTTCCACATCAACATCGCTACGGTCAGATACGGGCACTTGATCATGCACTTCTATATTAACGGCTTGATTTTTATTGTTTTTGATGATAATGCGCCATTTGCGAGTATCGGTGCGTTTGCTGCCGAGAAATTTTCTACCGGTAAATTTTTTATCGAGTTGGCGTTCGATATGAATGGCTTTATCAACGCCGAGCGAAACTTGCAGCGTGTCCTTAGCAAAACCGGTGTCTAATAAGGTTTTTCCAACTGATGTACCGTCAACAAAGACATTGGCTTCACCCGAGAGCAAATTGTATTGTTCCCAGCCCTTGATGTAGGCGGTTAAAAAAGCATTGGGGTCTATTTTGGGTACCGTGATGTATTCATAATTAGCCGGAATATCGTAGTTGATAATCGGGATAGCTTTTACTTGATTGTTAGACGGCACCGTATAAGGGCGCTTGATTTTAAAATTGACACTGGTTTGTTTTTCAATGCGGTCCAAAGGAATGGGTTTGTTCATTTCGGCTTTTTTCTTCGGTATTATTTCAACATGAGTACCTTTTACTGACATTTTTTTGGTGTTATTGAACGAATATCCCATGTCTTCATCGTCATTATCACTTTTATTCACATCAACACCCATTGCAGTAACTACAACCGTGTTCAACATCTCTTTACTTTCTTTCATTGCCACATTAATCACCGGACTATGTACCGGTATTTCCACAGTTTCGTAACCAACATAACTAAAAACCAAAGTGTTAGAAGAAGCATCAGGCAGTACGATTTGATATTTACCGTCAAAATCCGTTGCGGTTGCAATGGAAGTACCTTTAACTACGACATTTACGCCGGGCAAGGGGTCGCCGTTTGCAGCATCGGTGACGGTTCCGGTAACTTTGGTGATATTTTTATCATAAACAGGCGGCGCTGTATTGTATCCCAAACGGTAAGGAATCAAATGCGGTATTTCATTTGATTGCGTCGGATTGCTTGATGAAAACGTTAATTGCACTTTTTTCCAATCTATTTGTGTTGCTTGCTTGACATTGGCTTTGTAGGTCAAATGCAAGGGCTTATCGATGTCGTTTAACCTGATATCATACGACGGAAACCAATTGGCTTGCGATACGTTGTAAGTCAGTTTAAACTTGGAAGTAAAAGCTTTGTCCGAAGAGATTTTTACGACTATTTCTCCGGATGGATAGATTTTAGTATCGGCTATTTTTTGTATTTGTTTCCATAACAATTTTTTATCTTGACGCAGTTTTTTCAAAGTTTTTTGTTGTTTGAGCTGTTTAAATTTCAACTCCGACATTTTAGTTGCATAATAATCAGCCATTGATTTTAATACCGGTGCGGTTAAAACTTGATTTTTACCACTAATATCCTTATTGCGTTGTAACAAATCTATTTGGTCATTGGTAATATCCAATCGCGTTTCGGCTTCTGCTATTTGGTCTTTCAAAGCTTTGTATTTGTTTTCCAAAGCAACTAATGCCGGTGGACGAAGGTTTTTATCTTTATAATTTTGTTCGTGTTTAACCGACAAAATCATCAAAGGACCCGAAGCACTCACCTGAATACTTTTAGGATTGATAAATGGAGATAAACCGGTAAACCGGAAGCTCGATTCACCTTTGGGAACGGCAACATTTTTAACCCGATGGATTTGTGCATTATCCAAGAAAACGGTCACATCTTTGATTTGGCTGTTAATTTTCTTTTCAGGATGTTCTTGTGCCAGGGCTTGGTGTAAACCAAATAATGAGAGAATGATAAAGATTAATTTTTTCATAATAAAAAGAATTGGTTAAATTTAAATATTTTCATTTTACTGAATAATAAGTGATTTACTTTGACCGGCATCCAAATGTAACTGCCATAAAGCCATATCATTAACAATTTTATAATGACCACCGGTTAGTTTTTGCAAATGTTTTTTATCTTTATTGGTTTGAGGTTTTTTGACACGAATTTCGATATTTATGGCTTGGGATTTGTTATTTTTAAAAGTGTATTGAAAATTGTATCTGGCATGTTTGCTTCTAAAAAAGTTAATTAAACCGGATGCTCTTATGAGTTTATGATTCATCTGAATATCCTTATCAATTCCAAGTGGAATCTGTAAAATATCTTTGTTTGGATTTATATCCAGATAAGTTTTACCGGCAGAGGCGTTCTTATTAATAATTTCCGCCATACCCGAAATTAAATGATATTTTTTCCATCCTTTAATATTTGCATATAAAAAAACATGGTAATTAGAAGAAGGAACTGCTATATATTTGTAATTAGCCGATACAATAAAATTGGTAATAGGAATAACTTTGGTTTGACTACCGGATGTTAAAGAATACGTTTGATTGATTTTATATTCATATTGTGATAAAACACTGTTTGTTTGGACTTTTTGCAAAGGTATGGTATGAAAAAATGTTTTTTTATCTGTTGGTAGGTTATGCTTTTTCTTTAAATTCGAACCGCTAAGAGCCGACATTATAACGACCAGATTAACCTGATTTTCATCCATTGGCAATGCGATATCAACAATAGAATCCCGTATAGGCATCATAAGTCTTTTGTATCCGGCGTAATCTATTTCCAGTAGATTGTGATTTTCATCCGGCAAATTTAGTTCATATTTCCCATTAAAATCCGTTGTAGCTGATATTGATGTTCCTTTAACCTTAATATTTACGGCAGGTAAGGGTTCTTTGGTACCTAATTCCGTTACCAAACCATGTACTTTTTTTATATGTTTAAGAGCGAGAAGTTGTTTTGAAAAATTATTTGAAGTCAAAGCGCTTTTTGTTGAAAATTGTAATTTAACATTATGCCAATCATTTTGAGTAGCTTGCCAAACATTGGCTTTGTAGGTGAGTTGTAAAGGTTGATTGATATTGTCAAACCGGACATCATAAGTCGGGAACCAACCGGCATGAGATACTTCATAAAACAATTCAAAAGTAGATGTGATCGTTTTGTCTGACAAAACTTTAATAACTATTTCACTTAAAGAATTATCGCTTTTGTTTTCCGGATTAGGGTCTAATTGAACAGATTGCAAATGTAAATTGTCACTAACTTTAACTCTAATACTTTTAGGATTGATAAATGGAGATAAACCGGAAAACCGGAAGCTCGATTCACCTTTGGGAACGGCAACATTTTTAACCCGATGGATTTGTGCATTATCTAAGAAAACGGTCACATCTTTGATTTGGCTGTTGATTTTCTTTTCAGGATGTTCTTGTGCCAGGGCTTGGTGTAAACCAAATAATGAGAGAATGATAAAGATTAATTTTTTCATAAGAAAAAGAATTGGTTAAAGTAGAGAAACAAATATAACAATTTTAATTCAATTGTAAATTTAATGGATATAATATATTGGGAAACTTAAGATTGAGGAAATGATGATTTTATCTATTTTATGGGTTGCTTTGTGTTTTAAACCGTATGCCTGCTTTTGATTTGAGGCATTGAAAATCATAAAAACTATGGATTTTTTAGCAAGGGCTAATTTATCCCCAATATTTTCATCAGGATTGGCAGTTTGTCTTTTTTAATATGTCCGAATTTCATATTAGGCGTAAAGGG